>NZ_KE148565.1:0-4370 GCF_000410635.1 Comamonas sp. B-9 | reverse complement strand
CCCCCCCCCCCCCCCCGGCCCCGAACCCAGCCACGAAACCAGCCCCGATTGGCTGGACTGGCGCAGCCCGGCGGGCGAGCATTTGCGGGTGCGCTGCTACAGCTTTCTCGATGGCAAGGCGGGCAGTGATCTGCAGCGCAGTGGTGCCGCCTGGCAGGCCTGGGGCTTGGCGATTGCCCAGTTGCATGGGGCCTTGGCCGACTTTACCCACCCGGCCACCGAGCGCCCCTTTTTATGGGATGCACGCCGCGCACCGCTGCTGCGGCCCTGGCTGGAGGTGGTGGACGATGCGCAACTGCGCGCGCAGATTGCAGCGTTTTGGGCCGTGTTTGAGCAGCGGCTGGCACAGCTGGGCCCGCAGCTGCCCACGCAGACCATCCACAACGACCTCTCGCCCAGCAACCTGCTGGCGAGCGACGACGGCCTGGGCATTGCCGGCGTGCTGGATTTTGGCGACATGCTGCTGGCCCCGCGCGTGGCCGATCTCGCAATTGCCGCCTCTTACCAAATGCCGCTGACCGATGCACCCGATGCCGCGCTGGCCGCGATGCTGGCCGGCTATGAAAGCCTGCTGCCACTGACGGCTGCCGAGCATGCGCTGCTGCCCGATCTGATCCTCGCGCGGCTCACGCAGCGCATGGTGATCACCGCCTGGCGCGCCCGCCTCTACCCCGACAACCGCGTCTATATCCTGCGCAGCCAGGCCACGGCCACGGCCTTGTTCCGCCGCATGATTGGCGGCTGGCTGCAAGCGCATGTCGCGCAGGCCGACCACCATGCCGACACCCACCCCACCGCCGCCTGACCCCACCTGGAGCACCTCCCGATGCCAACCCTCTCCGCCGACGACCAGCGCCTGCTTGCACGCCGCCAAAGCGCGCTGGGCCCCTCTTACCGCCTGTTCTACGATGAGCCGCTGCACCCGGTGCGCGGCGATGGCGTCTGGCTGTGGGATGCCGATGGCCGCCGCCACCTGGATGCCTACAACAATGTGCCGGTGGTGGGGCATGCCAACGCAGCGGTCAATGCAGCACTCATCGCGCAAAGCCAGCTGCTCAACACGCACACCCGCTACCTGCATGACAACGTGGTGCAACTAGCGGAGCGGCTGCGCGCGCTTTTCCCGGCAGCGCTGGACACCTGCGTGTTCACCTGCACCGGCAGCGAGGCCAATGACCTGGCCTTGCGCGTGGCGCAAGAATTTACCGGCCGCCGGGGCCTGATCATCACCCGCCATGCCTACCATGGTGTGACCATGGCACTGGCCCAATGCTCGCCCTCGCTGTGCCCGCCAGCAGACCATGTCGAAGTCATTGATCCGCCCGCGTTCCAGGGCGTGGATGCCCAGGCCGCTGCAGCGGCCTTCGCCCAGCGGGTCGATGAGGCCGCCGCCGCGCTGGAGGCGCGTGGCACGCCGGTCAGCGCCCTGCTGCTCGACACCGTGTTTGCCAGCGATGGCGTGCATATTGATGCCGCACCTATTTTGCAAGCCGCCGCCCAGGCGGTGCGCAGGCGCGGGGGCCTGTTCATTGCCGACGAGGTACAAGGCGGTTTCTGCCGCACCGGCCGCTGGTGGGCCTTTGGCCGCGAATCCGTGGTGCCCGATATGGTCACCATGGGCAAACCCATGGGCAATGGCCACCCGATTGCGGCGCTGGTGCTCAAGACGCCGCTGATGGAGGTGTTTGGCAAGCGCTGCCGCTACTTCAACACCTTTGGCGGCAACACGGTATCGGCGGCAGTGGCCCTGGCGGTGCTTGATGAGCTGGAGCGCATTGATGCCCCCGCCCATGTGCGCCGCGTGGGCGGCCATCTGCAGCAGGCGCTGCAGTCGCTGGCAGCGCAGCACAGCGCCATCACCCAGATCCGGGGCGAAGGCCTGTACTGGGGCGTGCAGCTCGAGAGCGGCAGCCTGGCCAGCACCGTCGTCAACCACCTGCGCCAGGCCGGCGTGCTGATCAGCACCAGTGGCCCATTGGGCGATACGCTCAAGATCCGCCCGCCCTTGCCCTTTGAGACCGAACACGCCGATCTGCTGGCCGGCGCGCTCGATGAGGCCTTGCGGGCCCGGGTCTGAGGGTGCTGCCCATGCCCAGCGCAAGCACACCTGCCTCATCGCAGCCGGTGGCCCTGGTCAGCGGCGCCGGGCGCGGCCTGGGCCTGGCCATTGCGCAAGAGCTGCTGGCCCATGGCTGGCGCGTCAGCATAGGCACACGCCAACCAGTGCCGCAGCTGGCGGACCATGCGCCTGCGCAGCTGCAGCGCAGCCACTTTGATGCGCTCGACGCGGGCAGCGAAACCCGCTGGATCGCCGAGGCCGCCGCGTATTTTGGGCGCATCGATGCCATCGTCCACAACGCTGGGGTGCTGAGCACGGACAGCGTTTTGACGGCGAGCGATGCGGAGTTTGACCGGTTGATGGCCATCAATGTGAAATCACCGATGCGGCTGACGCGCCAGGTCTGGCCCTATTTGCAGCAGTCGCCCAATGGCAAGGTCGTCGTGATGGCGTCGCTTGCCGGCAAGCGGGTGCGGGCGCCCGAGGGCTCGCTCTACGCCATCAGCAAGCATGCGGCCCTGGCCTTGGCCCATGGCATACGCCATTGCGGCGGGGCCGACCGCATCCGCTGCACCGCCATCTGCCCGGGTTTTGTCGACACCGACATGGCCGATGGCGTGCAGCCTGCGCTGCGCGCCCAGATCAGCCAACCGGCCGACATTGCGACCCTGGTGCGCACGGTGCTGGAGCTGCCTGCCAGCGCCAGCGTGGCCGAGATTGCGGTGAGCTGGCAGGTCGAGTCGCAGTACTAGCTTTGCCTCAGCGCGCCGTCCAGCTGCGCTACACTCAGCCGCTGCGGAACTTTCTGCACCCTGCCCAGTCTGAATCCACCATGCGTGCCTGTCTGTCCCTGTTGCTGATGCTGATGCTGGCCCTGCGCGGCCTCATGGGCGACGCCATGGCAATGGGGCTGGTGGCGCCGGTCATTCCGGCGGCCGTGGCCGAACACCACGCCAGCAGCATGGCGGACCATGCCGACATGGACACAGACCATGTGATGGCATCCAGCAGCCACGGCGGCAGCGGCAGCCAAGTCAGCGACCACAGCCAGCACGACACGGGCCAGCATGGCGCCAGCTGCTCGGCCTGCGGCATCTGCCACTCCGCTGTGGATCTGTTCAACGGCGCGGGTTTTGCAGCCCTCGCCGCCCCCTCGCTGGCGCGCGCCAGCGGCAGCGCGCCCTTTGCCAGCGCCCTGCTCGCCCAAGCCTCCAAACCACCCATTTCCTGATCGCTGACACCCGAGGTGCGTCCGCATGGCAGCTGCCGTGCAGGCGTCTTTTGACCACGCTTTCAGGAGAGTCCTATGCGCCCTGCGCATGTCTTGCGCTGCCTTGCCGGCGCGGGCGGCCTGGCTGTTACCAGCTGGCTATCTGCCCAAACGGCGACCCCGGCCGCCACCGACCCCAACGCGCCCACATCGGCGCTCCAGCACCGGCCCCTGGCCAAGAGCGGCCGCATTGTCGACGAGCCCGGCGATTGGCGCCAGGCCAATGCAGCGGTGGCTGCCTTTAGCCGTGGCCATGCCGACGTCATCGCCTGGGAAAAGGCCCAGGCGGGCCCCGGCGGCGCCCAGGCCATGCCGGCCAGCCGGGTGGATGCCCACCGCCATGAAGCGCATGGCGATCACAGCGCGCAGGGGGGCCAGCGATGAAGCGCCTGACCCTTCGCCTCTCGTCCATTGCCACTGCATTGCTGCTGGCCGGCTGCGCCAGCGTCTCGCCCGATGGCCTGCGCAGCGATGTGGCAAAACAACTGGAAGGCCGTCTGCCCGCCCAGGCCCAGCTGCCTGCAGCCGATGCACCCAACCAGCAGTCGGCACAGACGCACATTGATGCCTGGCTGCAGCAGCCGCTGGATGCCGATACCGCCGTGCGCATTGCACTGTTGAACAACCCGGGCCTGCAGCTCCAGCTGGCGCAGTTGGGCATTGCCGATGCCCAGCGGGTGCAGGCCATCACCCTGCCCAACCCGAGCCTGACCTTGGGCTGGTTTCGCAACGGCCGTGAGCGCGAGATCGAGCGCAAGCTGGGCTTTGGCCTGGTCGATCTGCTCACCCTGCCCTGGCGCAGCCGCTGGCAAGGCTGGCAGTTGGAGCAGGCCACATTGGAGGCGGCGCAGCAAACCTTGCTGCTGGCCGCAGACACACGCCGCGCCTGGCTGAATGCCGTCGCCGCCGAGCAGGCGCTGGCCGCCCACACCCGCATGCATGATGCTGCTGCGCTGGGCGGCGAGCTGGCCCGGCGCATGGCGGCCGTGGGCAACTTCAGCAAGCTCGACCAGGCGCGTGAGCTGGCCCAGCAGCAGCAAG
>NZ_APCR01000058.1:0-437 GCF_000410635.1 Comamonas sp. B-9 | reverse complement strand
GAGCACACCAGCTTTGCCTGGGACGCAATGGACCGCCTGACCCAGGAGACCGGGTTTGACGCCCGCGTGCAAAGCTACCAGTACGACGCAGCAGGCCAGCTCACCGAGTCCAGCGATGGCTGGGCCGCAGAGCAAAGCCTGGCATCGCACACCAGCCGCTACGAGTGGACCCTCAACGGCCAGCTCGCTGTCCGCCATCTGCCTGCCAGCGACCTGACTCCCGCCATCACCCACCGCTACGAATGGGGCAAGACCGGAGAGCTGCTGCAAGCGAGCGTGTGGCACCAAAGGGCGGGGCCAGCAGGGCAAGGACAAGGGCAAACAGCGCAAACAGCCCAAGATCCAGCTGGCGCCATTCTGCAAAGCCAGGCTCTGATTGAACGCGATGCAGCAGGCCGGGTCATTGGTGAAGTCCAGCGCCTGTACAAAGCCCAAGC
>NZ_APCR01000074.1:0-6967 GCF_000410635.1 Comamonas sp. B-9 | reverse complement strand
GGCTGGCCCAGGCCCGCCCAGCGCCGTGTTGCACGGCCGGCCGCTGCCCTGGGGCAGGGCTGGCGCCGTGCCGGTCAGATGATGCCCAGCATCCAGGTCAGCACCAACAGTGACAGCGACAAGCCCCAGATCCAGAAGAACGAGTAGCGGATATGCTGGCCCATCGACAGCTTGGCCAGGCCCAGGCCCATCCACAGCGCTGGCGAGAACGGCGAGACAAAGGTGCCCACGATGCTGCCGATGATCATCGCGTAGGCTGCCGAGGTGGATGGCACCCCCGCCTGCGACGTGATCTGCTCGACGACCGGGAACAGCGCAAAGTAATAGGCATCGGTGCTCAGCACCAGCTCCAGCGGAATGCCGATCGCGCCAATGACCAGGTGCATATAGGGCAGCAGCACGGCTGGCAGCACATCGACCAAGGCCCGCGCAATGCTGTTGAGCATGCCCGACTCCTTGAGGATGCCCAGGAACGTGCCGGCCGCCAAGATGATGCTGGCCATCATGATGGCGCCGCCCGCATGCGCATTGATGCGCTGGATCTGCACCTTGGGCTGGGGGTAGTTGATGACCAGGGCCACGCACAGCGCAATCATGAAGGTATAGCCGGGCGGGAACACGCCCATCACCAGCACCGCCAGGGTGAGCAAAAACACCAGCGCATTGACCCAGCGCAGCCGGGGGCGCAGCAGCTGCGTGCGCGCCTCATCGGCGGCCTTGGCTGCTGCGGCCTGGATGGCCAGCTCGGTGGCGGCATGGGGCTGCAGTGCAGCGGCCAGCTCGTCGACATGGCTGGGGTGAGCGGATGCGGGCGCCGATGAGGCCACAGATGCAGGCACAGAGCCGGACGCCGCAGCAGGCATGGCTTGCGCCAGCTCGGCCTTGAGCGCCTGCTGGCGGATGCGGCGCTGCTCGCGCAGGCCCAGAAACACCGCCAGCACCAGCAGCAAGGCCAGGCCCAGGCCCTGCACCACCACCAGCTCGCGCCACAGCGCCACGGCATCCATCTCCAGCACGGTCGCTACGCGGCCCACCGGCCCGCCCCAGGGCAGCATATTGACCACGCCGGCGCTGGCGGCCAGCAGCAAAAACAGCAGGTAGGGGCTCATCTTCAGCCGCTGGTACAGCGGCAGCAAAGGCGGCACCACCAGCAAGAAGGTGGAGGCGCCTGCGCCGTCGAGCTGAGCGATGGCTGAGATCAGCACCGTGCCCACGGCCACGGCAATCACATTGCCGCGCGTGATGCGCACCATGGCGCGAATCAGCGGGTCAAACAGGCCCACATCGTTCATCACGCCAAAAAACAAAATGGCAAAGATGAACATGGTCACCACCTGCACCACGGAGCTGATGCCATGGCGGTAGAAACCGGTGATCTCGCTGGTACTGAAGCCAGCGATCAGGGCGCCAGCAAGGGGCACCAGCACCATGCTGATCACGGGCGAGACCTTCTCGCTCAGCAGCAAGGCGACGATGACAACAACAATGGCTAAGCCAATCAAGGTGAGCATAAATACTTCTTCTAGTGCGTGGGGGGAATGGCGCATACCTTGCGCGGTATGCAGCCGGCGCTGAGTGGCCCACACATGCCCGGTAGCCAGGCCCGGCGGTGCTTGTGGCACCGCCAGCGGCTCGCCTCTCGTCTCCAGGGCAAACACGGGGTGGGTTTGCCGGGGCGGTGTGGGCCGCTCTTATCTGTCGCGGGACCGGGTCGCGTTGAATTTGAAAAGGTCCTTGTCTTTCACATAGCGGGCCGATTGCTTGCGGGCGCGCCGCGCCCGGCTGCGCCGGCGTGTGTAGCCGGACCAGTCGGCCCACAGCTTCCACAGCAGGGCCAGCAACGAGGGCAGCAGCACATGGGGCCATGGCCAGCTATCTATCGGTGGAATTTCATAGATTTTCAGCATCAACAGGCTGACAGCAATGATCAAGAGGTACATGGCAGAAAGAAGGGGCGGGTTGCGCTGCCTGCGAGGGGCGGATCGGTACGACCCGCAGGCAGCGGCAGCGCAAAGCGGGCGGTGACCTCACCACCCGGGATGAAACGGGGAATCAGGCCGGCGATGGCTGGGCGGTACCCCACCCGCTGCCCGCTGACCTGAAAGACGCGTGTCTGGGCCGCCATCTGTAGAGACCGGGCGGCATGCGGCGACACATGCACTTAAATTATAGCTTTATGCTAATAAATCAATGAATCAAATCATTAACAGCTATGTTAATTGCGCATTCTGTGCTGGCGCTGCTGCTGGGCCTGGGGGCGAAAAAAGGCCGTCAATACCTTGGCTGCAGGCGGCCAAACCCTGGGAGCTACAGGGTTTGGCGGGGCGGGCGCGGGTTTTTGCGTAGCGCATGGGGCGCATTCCGGTTCAGTGAGCTGGCAAGCGTCCAATGCGATTTTTGCGGTGCATTTCCAGGGTTTTAGAGCCCCGTGGCCTCACTCAGGTACAGCGCTTGGTTGTCAGAAGTTAACAAATCAAAAGCATATAGATAAAGACATTAATTAAATAACTAGCCAGTCATATCTGACGCCTTGCTGATCAGAACTTATGAAAGTCTGCATGTGCCTAGAGCATTGCTAATACAGCAAATTTTTCAAGAAATGGTAGTTTTTGTGCGCGTGCTGATAAACGGTAAATGCTGTGGGTTGCATGCATAAAAAACCAATAGTTACGAAATAAATCAAAACTACCGTGGTACCGATTTGGCGACTAATTGTTAACGCAATGTCCTGGGTTATCGCGGTTACGCGACGCTGAATGTCAGCGGCAGAAGCCCTTATCTGTACTGGGTTTGCGGGGCCATAGCAGGAAAAAACTGCGCAGCGAAAAGCCGATGCGAACGCACCCACGTAAACCCTGGTTTGTGGGGTTTGTATCGGATGAATGTCAATTTTTTCAAACTATGGAGGAATTAGTGGTTTTTATGCCAGCACTTGTAAGAGGTGCTAGCTTGGGTGCAGCGGTGATTAAAATCTGTACATATTGATATTTCCAATGAATGGAGTTGATGTGATAAAAAATTATTTGCATCGTGCGCGCTGGGAGGCGCAAGGGCCGGCGCTCCGGCCCACGGGAGGCGCCCTGCGCGGCGCGGTTATCGGCAGGGCGCTGTTGGCGCTGGCGGGGCTGTGCGCCTTGGCCGGCCCGGCGCATGCCGCCATTACCATCACCAGCGCGGTGGTCAGTGCCGATGGCAGCGGCCCGTTTGACGCCAACAACAACCCTGGCAATGACAACGGCCCTACCAATGGCGTCGTGCGCAGCCAGGACACCGTCCTCTACACCATCGGCTACAACGCCTCGGACACCAGCAACGGCGTGATCACCGCGACCTTGCCCGCGGGCATGCGCTGGGATGCCACCGCCACTGCTGCCAGCGTCTGCAATGGCCCCGGCGGCGGCAGCTTGAACGCAGCCAGAACCGTGCTGACCTGCAACCGCCAGCCTGGCAGTGCGGGCGTGGAGTCGTTCCAGGTGCTCAGCTGGGTGGGCAATGTGGCCAATGGCGCCTCGGTGGCATTGACGGCCGCCTCCGGCGCCACGTCGGCCACGTCGGCGCCGGTTACCGTATCTGCCACCCCCAAAACCGACACCCGCGTGCGTGTGGAGGCTGCAAATATATTGCGTGCGGAAACCACGCCAGGCTCCAATGTGTGGGAGCGGCGCATGCCGGTGGCCATCAGCCTGGGCGCCTTGCTGCCCGCCAGTGGCAACTTCAAGGGCTATGAGGCGCTGCAAAACCCGGTGTCCGTCACCATCAAGGTGCAAACGGGCGCGGTAGTCCGTACCTGCCCCGCTGGCGCTACCTGTAGCCAGTCCGCGCCTGGAGACGATATCACCGTACAGATCGCCAACCCCACCACGCATTTCCTCGATGCCGCAGCGGTGGGTGGGCTCGATGCTGCATGGCGAAGCACGGCTTTGCTGACGGTGCTGATTGGTGTGCCCGAGATCCCGAACTTCCCGGCAGGCCAGAACAGCCCCATCACGGCGCAGCTGGTCAACTTTGCACCACTGGGCCTGGGCGGTCAGTCCAATGCGGTGCCAGCGCCAGGCTACCAGCCCGGCTATGTCTGCCCGGCTGGCGCGAACAATACCCAAACCTGTGTCAGTGCAACGGTCAGCCGTACCCAGACCCTGCAGCTGGCCATCAGCGGTGGCGCGGTGTATGACAACGTCAACCTGATCTACGGCGATGGCCATGGCTACACCCAGAACTTTGAGAAGGTGGTGCCTGGCCAGGCCTTTAATGCGCTGATGGGCGTGGGCAACCGGCCGACCTCCGAAGACCCTGCCACCGATGCGCAATCCTGCGTCGCCTGGAACCCGGCCTTGCTGGAGCTGCGTGCGGCTGCCAGCCTGAAGCTGAGCAACCTGGCTGTCTTTTACCAGCCAACCAATCTGCTGTCGCCCGATGTGGCGCCCGCCAATATGGTGATGGAGTACTCGGCCCAGCCCTATGCCGATGATGCGGCGCGCCGCGCGGCCAACTGCGGGGTCGCCGGTGATGGCAATCCGCTGTGGACCAGCAACTACGCATCGCTGCCGCCCAATACCATCACCAGCGTGCGCTACGCGTACATCCCCAATCTGACGCCTGGCCAAACGCTGGGTCTGGTGCTGCCGCTGCAGCGCAGCAGCAGCGCCACCTCGCTGGCGCTGGCCGATGATGCACCACTGCCCTGGTTCTCCCAGTACTTCACGGCGGCCAGCGGACGCGTGTACTCCACCTTTGACGGCAACAGCAGCACCGTTGGTGCCAACGGTGGCGGCTATGTGCAGGCGGCCTCTGCGCTGGTGCGGCACAGCATTGCGCTGCCCGGCAGCGTCTCGCCCGGCGATATTTTCCCGATCAGCGTCACGCCCACCACCATTGGCGCGACCACGCCCGGGGTCAATGGCGTCTCACGCAATGTGCAGATCACCATCGATTTCCCCAACACCTACATCCAGCCGCTGGAAAGCTCGATTGCGCCGTCCTTGCCGCCCGGAGCAACCTATGTGCTCACGCCTGCCGATCTGGGCGGCGACGGCCTGCCTGGTACGGCCGATGATGGCGCGCCCGCCAAGCTGGTGCTGAACCTGGGTGACCTGGCCGCACCCGGTGGCGCGGTGGGCCCGGCCCCGTACCAGGGCCATGCCACGGCCCACCCGGCCATTACCTTCCAGGCCCAGGCGGCCTATATCTCTCCGGTGGGCACCTACCCGCTGGTGGGCCTGGTCGCAGCCAACAATGACCTGAGCTTTGCCGATTACACCGGTGTGGCCAATATCGTGCCGGCCGCCTTGCTGCAAGACCGCACCGAGCGGGTCAGCACCACGGTCTCGGGCGTTGCCGGCTTCCAGATGAGCAAGGCACTGGTCAGTGGCGGCACGGTCGACAACAGCGACCCGGCCAACCCGGTCACCCGCATCACCGCCGGCGAGCCCTTTACCTATGCGATCTCGTTTGGCAATGCCACCAGCACGGCCAAGGGCCAGCTGCGCATGGTCGATGTGCTGCCCTTTGATGGTGACGACCGTGGCACCACGGGCCTGGGCCCGCTGCAAATGGTCAGCGCCACCGCCGCCATGGGCGGCTCCGGCCAGGGCACGATCGGCATCGAGTACACCACCACGGCTGCGGCCACGGTGCGTGCTGCCGTCCAAACCCCTGGCAATGAAGATGCGGCCACCGGCGTGGCCTGGACAGCCTACGCCGGCGGTGCCTTTCCCGCCGGTGTGACGGCGCTGCGCTTTACCACCAGCTCGACGCTGCAACCGGGCTACAGCGGTATTGCCAACCTGACGATGCGCAGCCTCTCGCCGCTGGCGCCCACCACCGAGCTGTACAACGACGTGTTTGGCCGCGAGCTGAGCCCCGGGGGCCTGGTGCTGACGGCAAGCGGCCAGGTCGAGCTGCGTGGCCAGGCAGCTGCCAGCCTGACGGGTCTGGTGTTCAACGACCTGAACATGAACAACACGCTGGACGCCGGTGAAGCCGGCGTGGCAGGCATCACGGCCACGCTGACCTGCGATGCCGGCCCTGCCTGCACGGCGGGTGAAACGCACAGCGCGGTGACCGACGCCTCGGGCGTGTACAGCTTTGCGCCCGGCGCCACGGTCGATGGCCAGGCCAACTTCCCCGGGCTCGCCAGCGGCTCCTGGACCTTGAGCATCGCCCCCGGTGCGCAGTGGCTGGCCGTCGGTGCCACCCCTGGTACCGTCAATGGCACAGCGTCCGGCACGGCGGTGGACCGCAGCATCAGCGGCATCGTGGTGCCCACGGGCGGAACGGCAGTGGACTACCTGTTTGCCGAGCGCCAGCAGGGCAGCCTGACCATCAACAAGGCGCTCGTGCTGCCCGCTGGTGTGACCGGTCCTTTTGACTTTGCGTTTACCGCAACCTGTGACCTGCCCACCGCTGGCTTTAGCTACCCTGCGACCTTGATCGGCTACCCGGGCAACACCTCGGTGACGATTGACGAGTTACCCGCGACTGCCAACTGCACGGTGACCGAAGACACCCCCCTGCCCACGGCCCCTGCCTCGTACGAATGGGCGGCCCCCTCGGCGCCTGCGCCCGTGGTGATTGCTGCCAACGGCGATGTGGCCGTGACCGTGACCAATACGCTCAATGCGCTGCTGGGCAGCATCACGATCACCAAGGATCTGGTGTTGCCGGCCGATGTGCCCGGTCCGTTCAACTTCAGCTACACGGCGACCTGTGACCTGCCCAGCGCTGGCTCGGTGTACTCCGGTACGTTGACGGGCTACCCAACGGCGACTGCAGTGACCATTGCCAATGTGCCTGCAGGTGCGCAGTGTGTGGTGGCCGAAGGCCCCTTGCCTGCAGCCCCTGCGAACTACAGCTGGGGCCCTGCGGCAGCCAATGTGCCGGTGACCGTGCCTTTGAATGCCTCGGCCCCGGTGACGATGGCCAGCAGCCTGGTGCGCTTGACCGCCGGTATTGAAGTGACCAAGACCCT
>NZ_APCR01000131.1:0-5168 GCF_000410635.1 Comamonas sp. B-9 | reverse complement strand
CCAGCCGCCGCGCGCCAGCGTGGTCATCGCCGGTGCCGGGCCCGTGGGGCTGGCCATGGCGCTGGACCTGGCCCAGCGCGGCCATGCGGTCGTGGTCATCAGCCGGCTGGACTTTGTGCCGGGGGGCTCCAAGGCGATCTGCTTTTCCAAGCGCTCGCTCGATATCTTCGAGCGCCTGGGACTGGGCCAGCCACTGCTGGACAAGGGCGTGACCTGGAATGTGGGCAAGGTGTTTTGGGGCGCGCGCGCCGAGCCCATCTACCAGTTCGACATGCTGCCCATCAAGGACCAGCAGTACCCGGGCTTTATCAATATCCAGCAGTACTACGTCGAAGAGGCCTTGCTCGATGCGCTGCGCGCACTGCCCAATGTGCAGCTGCGCCTGGGCCAGCAGATCGAGTCTCTGCAGATCCTGGAAGACCATGTGCGGCTGGGCGTGCAGGCAGGCGCGCAGCATTACACCCAGGAGGCCGACTGGCTCATCGCCTGCGACGGCAGCAAGTCGACGCTGCGCGGCCTGATGGGGCTGGACTTCAACGGCCGGGTGTTTGAGGAGAACTTTCTCATCGCCGACATCCGCATGCCCGAGGAGCGCCCTGCCGAGCGCTGGTTCTGGTTTGACCCACCGTTCAACCCGGGCCAGTCGGCGCTGATGCACCGCCAGCCCGATGGGCTGTGGCGGCTGGATTTTCAGCTCGGCTGGGGCATTGACCGCGAGGCCTGCGTCCAGCCCGAGAACGTGGAGCGCTATGTGCGCGCGATGCTGGGGCCCGGGGTGCCGTTCAGCAAAGAGTGGTACAGCGTCTACACCTTCCAGTGCCGGCGCATGGCGCGTTTTGTCCATGGCCGCGTGCTGTTTGCCGGCGACAGTGCCCACCTGGTATCGCCCTTTGGCGCGCGCGGCTGCAATGGCGGCCTGGCCGATGTCGACAACCTGGGCTGGAAGCTCGACCGGGTGCTGCGCGGGGCCTCAGGGCAGGCGCTGCTGGAGAGCTACAACGACGAGGCCATTGCGATGGCCGATGAGAACATTCTGCATTCGAGCCGCTCCACCGACTTCCTCACGCCCAAGAGCACCGCGAGCCGGGCCTTGCGCGATGCGGTGCTGGAGCTGGCAGCGCGCGAAGCCTGGGCCCGGCCCTTTGTCAATTCAGGCAGGCTCTCCCCCGCCATCCACTGCCCGCACAGCCCCCTCAACCCCGCCGATGACCAGCCCTGGGAGGGCGGCCTGTGCCCCGGCTCGCCAGCGGTGGATGCGCCGCTGGCCGGCCATTGGCTGCTGTCGCGCCTGGGCGGGCGCTTTGTGCTGCTGGCCCACCAGTGGCACGAGGCCGTACCCACAGGCGTGGCGCTGCTCGATATTGCCGCGCTGGGCGACACGGCCCTGCTGCAGGCGCGCTACGCGCTGGCGCCGGGCTGCGGCTACCTGATCCGCCCGGACCAGTATGTGGCCGCGCGCTTTCAGGCACCGGTCGCGGCCAGCGTCTTGCAAGCGGCGCTGGATACCGCTTGCGCCAGCACCAGCGCCAGCACTGGTGCCGCCCCGCTGCCCACCCGATTCACCTCTGCCACAGGAGCACGGCCATGACCCGCCTGATCCGCCACCCCAACCTGGAGCGCGTCGATGATATTTACCAGCAACTGTTGCAGATGCACGAGGGCCTGGACGAGGCCCAAAGCCTGCAGGCCAGCGCCAGGCTGATCTTGCTGCTGGCCAACCA
The DNA here is from genome assembly GCF_000410635.1 of Comamonas sp. B-9. NCBI lineage: Bacteria > Pseudomonadati > Pseudomonadota > Betaproteobacteria > Burkholderiales > Comamonadaceae > Comamonas > Comamonas sp. B-9. Next base: position 3,447 of record NZ_APCR01000131.1, on the reverse strand, counting down.
TATTGGCGATAGCAGCGTGGTGCTCAGCGCCATCGCACTGGCCAGCTCGGCTGCGGTCGAAGCGGCGGATTGACCGCGCCCCGGGGCCTTCGTTTGGCTCGGTGGCTCGGTGGCCCGGTGGCCTGTTCGCAAGCCACCACGCCAGCGCCAGCCAGCAAATAGGGCATAGACCCACTTTATAAAAGGAGACAAGCACATGGGGAATTCATCGATCAGCAGCCTGCCCGCGTCGCAGGCAGGCAGCACCACCCCGGATGAACGCCGGGTGCTCACCGCCACCTTGGTCGGCACGGCCATCGAATGGTATGACTACTTCATCTACGCACAGATGGCCGGCCTGGTGCTGGGCACCTTGTTCTTTGGGCCTTTGGCCCAGCACAACCCGGCCATGGCGCAGATCATTTCCTTTGCCACCATCGGCATCTCGTTCTTGTTCCGGCCGCTGGGTGCGGTCGTCTGCGGCTCGCTGGGAGACCGGCTGGGCCGCAAGGCCGTGCTGGTGATGACCCTGGTGCTGATGGGGGGCGCGACGATGCTCATCGGCCTGCTGCCCACCTATGCCCAGATTGGGGTATGGGCGCCCATCTTGCTGGTTGTGCTGCGCGTGGTGCAGGGCTTTTCTGCCGGCGGTGAATGGGGTGGTGCGGCGCTGATGGCGGTGGAACACGCCCCGCGCCACCGGCGCAGCTTTTTCGGCTCCTTTCCGCAGATCGGGGTGCCCATTGGCCTGCTGCTGGCCACCCTGGTGCTCAGCATCCTGACCTCGTCCATGTCCAACGCGCAGTTCATGGCCTGGGGCTGGCGCATTCCGTTCCTGCTGTCGATTGTGCTGATCGGGGTCGGCACCTTGATTCGCCGCAGCGTGGGCGAGTCGCCGATCTTTGAGCAGATGCATGCCCGCAAGGCGGCGTCATCCACCCCGCTGCGCAGCCTGTTCCGCCACCACGGCGGCACCGTGCTGCGCACCGCGCTGATCTTTGTCGGCAACAACGCCGCCGGCTACTTGCTCATTGCGTTCTTTGTGGCCTATGGCCGCAACAAGCTGGGCCTGTCGGCCACGCCACTGCTGATGGTGACCATGGCCGCCTCGCTGAGCTGGCTGGTGTTCACGCTGGTGGGCGGCATCCTGGGCGACCGCTGGGGGCGGGTGCGCACCTTCCAGATCGGCTATGTGCTGCTGGCCCTGTGGGCGGTGCCGATGTGGTGGCTGGTCGATTCGGGCAGCCTGGGCCTGTTCTTTGTGGCGCTGGCGCTGCTGAGCATTCCGCTGGGCCTCACCTATGGCCCGCAGGCCGCGCTCTATGCAGAGATGTTCCCGGCCCATGTGCGCTACTCGGGCGTGTCGGTGGGCTATGCACTGGGCACCATCCTGGGCGGGGCCTTTGCCGCATCCATTGCGCAGTGGCTCATCACCAGCTATGGCCAGTCCACCTACATTGGCATCTATATCATGGGGCTGGCCCTGCTGTCGCTGGTTGCCGTCAGCACCACGCGGGAGCGCATGGGCGTCGATCTCAAGCAGTAGCGGGTGCCAGCGGGGCAGTGCCCCGCGATGGCCCGCGTTGCGCCACGATGCCACCCACAACAACCAAGAAGGCTGCCCAGGCCGCAGCAAGGAGTCGCCACCATGCAAGCGTTGATGTTCGATCCCTCGATGGGGCAGTCGCTGCTCGATGCGGCGCTGTCGCCCGATTTTGCGCAAACGCTGCTCGGCGCCTCGCGCGGCCTTGACCAGGTGGAGGAAATCTTCGCCTACCAGGTCGATGCAGCGGGCGGCGTGCATGAGGTGCTGGCCGCAGGCGAGCGCCGGGGCATTGCCGAGCGGACAGGCGCCTACGCCCGGCGCTTCCATGCGATGGACCCGGTGCTGCAGGCCCAGTCCTTGCGGGGCAAGCGCAGCGGGGCGTTCTCTCAGCAGGTGCGGGCCTGCCACCTGCCCTCGGGCGAGTACCGCGAACTGTGTTTTGAGCAACCGGGCTTTGTCGACAAGCTCAGCTTCACCTGGGGTGATGCATCGCAGCGCCTGCTGATCCTGAGCTTTTACCGGGGCCTGCATGTGCAGTCCGCCAGCCCCAGCCCGCAGCTGGCCGCCCTGGGGCAGCTGGCGATGGTGGCCTTGCATGCCCGGGTCCGCGCATCGGCTGCCCTCACGCGGCCGCAAGCCGATGCCCAGGCGGTGCTGCTGGCGCGCCTGGAGCGCAGCTTTCCGTCCCTGACCACACGCGAGCGCCTGGTCATTGCGCGCTCCTTGTTGGGCGACAGCGCCCAGGACATTGGCGAGGCGCTGTCCATCAGCCCCGCGACCGTGCACACTTACCGGCTGCGGGCGTACCAACGTTTCCGGTTTCGCCGGGCCAGCGATTTTCTTCCCGGGCTGCTGAATTAGCGCCAGCGGTCGTCAAAGCCGCTGGGGCGCTCGCAGCGGCAGCGCGCTTGCGCAACAAGCGGGCCTTGGCGCACAAGGGCAGCCAACCAACAGGCGTAAAAAAACCGGGGCATCAAGCCCCGGTTTTGCTGTTTGTAGTCACCCGGCCAGCAGTGCGGAGTGGCCCGCGCTGCTGGATGGCGGGTTTAGCGCTTGCGCAGTTGCAGGCTGGCGCCGGCGGCCAGCAGCAGCGCCAGCAGCAGCAGGGCTACGCGGCTGTCCACCGGCACGGGCGTTGGCGTGCCCGTTTGTGCCTTGACCAGGCTGTTGCTCACCGTCACCGGCACATTGCTGTTGGCGGCGATGGTCACCGGGCCGCCTTCCACCGTTGGCGCATCCCAGCGGTAGCCAGCCGGTGCGTCAGGCAAGGTTTGCGCAATCGTGCACTCCGCGCCGGCTTGGGCACCGGTGATGGTGCCGGTTGCGCTGGCCGGTGGCGACACGATGGTCACGCTGTGGGTGGTTCCTGCCGTGGGCAGGTTGCAGGTGGCGGTCACGACAAAGCTGAAGGGACCGGTCACGCCATCGGGGAGGGTGGTGTTCAGGTTCACCAGGATCTCGCCGGTCTGCCCGGTGAGTGCATTGGTCACACCGACTGCCACCGCGCCGGTGCTGGGCACCACGACGGGTGCGGGCACCGAGGGAGCCGCCCACTCGTAGTTGGCAGGCGCCGTTGGCAGCGGCTGGTCTTCCGTCACCGCGCAGTTGGCACCGGCTGGCACATTGGCGATCGTCACCTTGGTGTTGGTCGGGTAGTCGGCCAAGGTCGCGGTGTAGACCGAGCCAGCGCTAGGCAGGTCGCAGGTGGCGGTAAAGCCAAAGCTGAAGGGGCCCGTCACGCCGCTGGGCAGCGCCAGGGTCTTGGTCACTTCAATACCCGCTTGCTGGCGCACCAGGGTGCTGGCCATCGTCGCGGCAATGTCGCTGTTGGCAGGCACCGTGACGTTGACATTGGCAGCCGCAGGGCCCCAGCTGAAGTTGGCGGGTGCCGTGGGCAGCGGGCCTTCGGCCACCACACACTG
>NZ_KE148564.1:9052-29568 GCF_000410635.1 Comamonas sp. B-9 | reverse complement strand
GGCGGGGGCGGCCGCCTGGGCATTTTTGGCCAGCGCAGCGGCCAGCTCGGGTGAGACCTGGGCCACGGCAGCGGCCTGCCATTGGCCACTGAGGGGCGCCACGGTGCGCCAGCCGATGGCGCCATCGACGGCGCGGTGCTGGTCGGTGGTCAGCACCAGCGGAATGTCTTGCGGTGTCTGGCCCCGGTTGGCCGACAGCGGCACCACGGCCGTCCAGTCCGCGCCCTGCCATTGCTGGTGGAAGTCCCGGCCGTCCTGCATCGCATGGTGCAAGGTGTCGGGGCTCTCGCTGAGTACCTGCAGGCTCTGGCCTTGGAGTGCAGTGGGCAGACCGGAGACGCGCAACTGCAGCGTCTCGCCATCGACCGTTGCCTGGCTGCTGCCTTGCAGTGCGACTGGCGCCTGGGCATGGGCTTTGGCAAAGCTGTCCGCCAGCAGCGCGGTGCTGCTCTTGGTCGGGATGGTCAGGCTGAACTGGCCTTCTTCCGGAATGCACTCGACGCGGCAGATCAGCCAGTTGGCGTGCAGGCGCACGGTCACATCGCGCGCATCGGCTGAGAAATGGCTGGGGATCTGCACGGTGACGGGCAGCAGCACCTGGCCTTCATAGCCGTAGTTGACGAGGGTGCCGACCCGAATCGGGTGGGGCGTGGGCCAGGCGATCTCGCCAGCATCCCAGCCGGGTGGCAACTGCCACTGCAGCTGGGTGGGCAGGCCCGAGTCGCCGGGGTTGGTCCAGTAGGTATGCCAGTCGGGCTGGTGGTCCAGCAGCAGGCCCAGTTCAATGCTTTTGCCCGGCTCGATGCCCTGCGGCGCCAGTGCCACCAGCTCGGCGCGCACACGCGGCGTGGTCACCACATTGCTGGAGGCGGGACTGGAGGAGGCGCTGGAGGCCGTGTCCATCACAGGGGCGCTGGCGCCGCTGCCGATCTGGAGCTTGATCTGGGCCTGGGCATGCAGCGCAGTGCCGCCCAGCACCAGGGCCAGCAGAGTAAAAAAAAGCGCTCCTATCGAGCGGCGCAGGAAAGCATGGGGCATATCGCGTGGTACCTGTATGTCTGGCGGTGAGAGGACAGATACGTGGAGAGGTTCCCGCATCATAGAACCTGCGCCGCATCCCTGCTGGCGGTGGCCAGCCACTCCGCAGAGGAAAGCGATCTGCGCACAGATGCAAAAAAGGCCACTGCATCGCAGTGGCCTGTTCCCAAGGGGCGGGGAGTGTGTGCGCCGTCCCGTGGATGCCATGCCGGCTTCGTGGTTGCCGGCAGGGGGGGAAAGCTTATTCGCCTTCCAGGATCGAGCCGTTGGCCAGCGCTTGGTGGGCAGCCTGGGTCACTTCGGCGCGGCTCAGTTGGCCCTTGCCCAGTTCGTAGGCGTTCAGGGTCGACTGGTTGCCTTGGGCAATCATCGTGTTTGTCTTGCGGGCTTCAGCCAGCTGGGCTTGCACATCGGCGCGGCTCACGGCGCTGGTGGCAGCCGCTTGGGGGGTGATGGCCTGGTCGCCTTCAAAAGGATTGGCTTGGGCAACGGAAGCACCCAGGGCCAGGGTTGCGGCGATAGCGAAAATACGTGCGTTCATTTTTCTTTCCTTTGGAATTGCGTTCGGCCTGGTGGTCGACTCGCGTCGTTTTTTGCGGTGTCTGCCAGCTGACTTGCTGGCGATACCGCTTTTGTTTAACGATGGAATGAAGTTTATATTGGTACCTATCTTCGATAAATAGCTAAAAATCAAACTGATTGTTCCGAAATCAATGTGAATTAGCTTGGAACTTTTACAAATATGTGACAGCTAACCCTGGTGTTAACCCTAGATTAGGGTATTTACCGGGGGTATAAATTGGCTATGTTTGTTTGAGATAAAGTAGAAAAAAACTATTGCAAGAATCTACCAAGAGCGCCTTGGGCATGAGCGGCCAGGTGGGCGCCACCCAGGGGGCGGTGATGCCTTAGAACCTGTTCAAAGTCTCCTCGCGCCGCGACAGTGTCTTTGCGGGATGGGATGCTAGGCGCCATACCGCAGCAATAGCCCAGCTATTGCGAGGATTGGCAACAACGCAGACCGCCCCTGCCCGGGCGGCCGCAAAGCCACTGTCCCTGTGGGTTGGAGTGAAATCGGGCGATTTCTGCGCGCTGGCCCTTGCTTGCACCCCGGTGCAAGCTGCGTTCCATCCCTTCGAACTCATCCCGATTGCACTCCAACGCGGCTGCGTAGAGACTTTGAACAGGTTCTTACTGTGCTTATGCGTTAGCTCCGTTGCAGTGCTGATATTGGAGCGGATGGCCGGCTCGTCAGGCCGCCAGTTGCTGGCGCCGTGGCAAGGCCTGCGCAGGCCCTGGCCAAGACGCCTGGGAGACAGACGGCAGCCCCTGCCGGGCGGCAGCCCGCCCACGCTGTGCAACCATGCCGCGATAGCGCCTGCGAATGGTGGCATTGCTGGCAAGTATTAGACAGCCCGCGCCGTGCTGCCCACAATGGGCCGACAACAATGGGACAGACACAGGAGACATTGCATGGACACGATTGCGCGCCGCCATTTCCTCACCACCCTTGCCGCCGCTGCGGGCGCCGCCAGCGTGCCCCAGTGGGCCCAGGCGCAAGCGGCCTACCCCCACAAACCCGTGCGCGTGATCGTGCCGTTTGCCGCAGGCGGTACCACCGATGTGGTGGCCCGGCTGGTGATGCAAAAGATGGGCGAGCTGATGAAGGCCTCCTTTGTCATCGACAACCGGGGCGGCGCCAATGGCATGATCGGCACAGGTGAAGTGGCCCGTGCCCAGGCCGATGGCTACACCTTGCTGTTCAATACCGCCGGCGCCCAGACGCTGAGCCCGGTGATCTACAAGGCGCCCTATGAGGCGGCCGCCAGCTTTGCGCCGGTGGCCAAGGTCTGCTCGGTGGGCTTCATCATCATTGCCCGCAAGGATTTGCCCGCCAACACGCTGCAAGAGCTGATTGCGCTGGCGCAAAACAAGGACAAGCCGCTGACGGCCTCGTCGGGCAGCGCCATCATCAACCTGATCACCGAGCAGTTCAAGCAGGTGATCAAGGCGCCGCAGATCATCAATGCGCAGTACAAGGGCACCAGCCCGCAGATGCAGGCCGTCGTGTCTGGCGAGGTGGATTTCTCGTTCGACTCCTTTGCCGCCGTCGAGATGATCAAGGCCGGCAAGGTCAAGGCGCTGGCCGTCGTGCTGCCCCAGCGCGCCGCGTCCTTCCCCGATGTGCCGACCTTGGTCGAGCTGGGTGTCAAGGACATGGAGTTCAGCTCCTGGGCCGGTCTGCTCGCGCCCAAGGGCACGCCCAAGGAGATCGTCGCCGCCCTGTCGCAGAACATCGACAAGGTCATGCAGATGCCCGATGTGCTGGCCAAGCTCAAGCAGTACGACTACATCCCGGTAAAGACCAGCCCCGAGAGCTTTGCGCAGGAGATCCAGGCCGAGACCGACCGCTGGAAGCAGGTGGTCAAGACGACGGGCTTCAAGATCGAATAAACACAGCGGCGTTAGCGCCAGTGCGCAGGGGTGCTCTGTCGCAGCGCCCACAAAAAAACCACCGGCGCAACGCCGGTGGTTTTGCGTTTGGAGGGGGCAGTTCTTACTGCTTGCGGGCAGCAATCGCCTTCTCGGCAGCAGTCACCAGGTCGGCGCCCACTTGCTGCTTCCACTTGTCATAGACCGGGCGGGTGGCCTTCACAAAAGCCTCGCGCTCGGCAGCGCTGAGCTCAGTGACGGTAACGCCATTGGCGCTCAGCTCTTTGACCAGGGGCTTGTCCGCCTCGATCATGCCTTTGCGGGCGATGGCGATCTCTTCCTGGCCGGCTTCGATGGCGGCCTGGCGCACGATGTCCTGGTCGGCCTTGCTCCAGCTCGCCCAGATGTCTTTGTTCACGACAAAGATCAGCGGGTCATTGATGTAGCCCCAGAGGGTCAGGTACTTCTGGCCCACGGTGTTGAGCTTGGCCGCCTGGTAGACGGCCACCGGGTTCTCCTGGCCGTCGACCGCGCCGCTGGCCATCGCCGGCTGGGCATCGGCCCAGCTCATCTGCGTGGGGTTGGCGCCCAGTGCGCTGAAGGTGTCGACAAACAGCGGCGAGCCGACCACGCGGATCTTGAGGCCCTTCATGTCGGCAGGGGTCTTGATCGCGTGTTTGGAGTTGGAGATTTCGCGGTAGCCGTTCTCCCCCCAGGCCAGCGGCACGACGCCAGCCTTTTCCAGACGGGCAAACAGGCGCTTGCCCGGCTCGCCCTGGGTCAGCGCATCGGCTGCAGCATAGTCGGGCATCAGAAACGGCAGCGCAAACAGGTTCAGCTCCTTGATTTGGGGCGACCAGTTCAAGGTGGAGCCAACGGCCATGTCGATCACGCCCTGGCGCAGCGCCGAGAACTCGCGCGTCTGGTCGCCCTGCACCAGCGACACCCCTGGGTAGAGCTTGATGTTGATGCGGCCCTGCGTGCGCTCGCGCACCTTGTTGGCCCAGATTTCGCCGCCCTTGCCCCAGGGGAAGGCCGTGCCCAGCACCAGCGACATGCGGTACTCGCTTTTGTAGTTGCTCTGCGCCTGCACGGCGGGCGCGGCAAAGCTCAGCGCCGCAGCAGCAGCCAAGGCGGTGGCAAGGAATTGACGGGTTTTCATGGTGTTGTCTCCGGGTGGTTCAAGGGGAAATCTTTGCAAATCCTGGAGCCGGGTGCAGGGCTGTGCGCCTGTATCCGGCCCGGGCTCCAATCAGTAGCCGAGCTTGGCGGGCAGCCACAGTGCGAGTTGCGGGAAGGCAATGACCAGCACCATCACGCAGAACATCGCAAACAGCATCCAGCCGACCCAGCGCACGGTCGATTCCATGCGCACGCCGGCAATGCGGCAGCTGACCATCAGGTTCACCGCCAGCGGCGGGGTGAACTGGCCCAGCGCCACCTTCAGAGTCAGGATCACGCCAAACCAGACCGGGTCCCAGTGGTAGTGCTGCATGATGGGCATCAACAGCGGCACAAAGATCAGGAAGATGGAGATGCCGTCGAGGAACATGCCCACGGTGATCAGCATCAGGATCAGCAAGGCCATCACGCCCCATTCGCCCAGGCCCGAGTTGACGATGGCGTTGGTGATCGGGTCGATCACGCCCAGGGTCGACAGCGAGAACGCGAAGATGCCCGCGAGCGACACGACGATCAGGATCACGGCCGAGAGCTCACCGGCCTCGCGCAGGATTGGAAACAGATCGCGCACACCGATGGTGCGGTGCACGACCATGCCGACAAACAGGCCGTAGAACACCGCGACCACGGCCGCTTCGGTCGGCGTGAACCAGCCCATGCGCATGCCGCCCAGGATCAGCACTGGCGCGGCCAGGCCCCAGGCTGCTTCGCGCAGGCTCTTCCAAAATTCGGGGCGGGGCAGGCTCGCTTCCAGCGCGCCCATCTTGTGCTTGCGCGACATCCAGACTGCCGGCACGATCAGCGCCAGGCCCGCCAGAATGCCCGGGATCATGCCCGCGGCGAACAGCGCCGGCACCGAGGCACCGGGCACCAGCACCGAGTAGATGATGAAGGCCACCGACGGCGGGATCAGGATATCGGTGGCAGCAGCGGCCCCGACCACGCTGGCCGAGAAGCTGCCGGGGTAGCCGGCGCGGCTCATCGCGGCAATCATCACGCCGCCCACGGCTGCCGCATTGGCGGGGCCCGAGCCCGAGATGCCGCCCAGGAACATGGCCACGGCAATGGCCACCAGCGGCAGCATGCCCGGGCCGCGCCCGACGATGGCAATGGCAAAGTTGACCAGCCGCAGCGCCACGCCGGAGCGGTCGAAGATCGAGCCCACCAGCACGAACATCGGAATGGCCAGCAGCGGGTACTTGCCCAGGCCGGCATAGAAGTTCTGCGGAATGGCCAGCAGGCCAAACCACTGCGCATCGGCATTGGCCAGCGCAATGGCCACGGCGCCGGCCAGGCCCAGCGCGGCGCCAATGGGCACGCCCAGCAGCATCAGCGCGATAAAGCCGATAAAGAGCAGGGTGGCAATCATGCGCGCTCCTTGGCGGCGGCATCGCTGCCTTCGGAGTAGACATGGGCAAAGCTGGCCCGGCCCTGGCGCAGGAACAGGCCCAGCGCGCGCAAGGTGATCAACGCCGAGAACACCGGCAGCCAGATGGAGTACCACCACTGGGGCACGCCAATGCCGGGCGAGGTCTCCTCATAGCGGTAGTCATCAACCACCACGCGGATGCTGAGCACGCAGATCAGCGCAAACAGCAGCGCCACCGTCAAGGCGCCAAAACGGGCAAAGGCCTTGCGCCGGCGCGCGTCGCCGCGCTCGGCAAAGTACTCGATGCGGATATGCAGGTTGCGCGCCACCGCGGCCGACCCGGCCACCATGGCCAGCAAGATCATCAGGAACACCGAGATCTCCTCGGTCCAGGCAAAGGAGCCATCGGTGAAATAGCGCACGATGACGTTGCCAAAGGTGATGAGCGCCAGCAGCGCCATGATGAGGACCGTGAGCCAGTCTTCCAGCCACAGCCCTTTGGCTGGGGCGGGCTCGCTGGGGAGCGTGGTGGAGGCGTCAGCGCTGCTGCCGCCCGAGGAATGAGGGGAGGGTGATGCCATAACAACCGGTCGCGAGAGGGCTCGGCAGAGCCAAGGGTGAATGCGGAAAACACAAACCGCCTTGTGGGCGGACCATCGGTATCGGATAGATTGGTATCTGCGGCAGCGCCGCGCCTGGCGGGTAGGCCAGTGGGGCCCGATTATGGCCTTGATCGGAGGGCTTGCAAGCCATCCATTTCCCGGGGATGGAGCGCTGCAGTCGCCTGCGTTGCGGGCGCCGGCTCGGCATCGGGCCTACCCACTTGCAGCGGACTGCCATTGGCGTGTGGATAATGCGCGGATGGAAACCAAGTGGCTTGAAGATTTTGTGAGTCTGGCGGAGACGCGTAGTTTCAGCCGGTCGGCGCAGTTGCGCCATGTCACCCAGCCGGCATTCTCTCGGCGGATTCAGGCGCTGGAGTCCTGGGCGGGAGCCGATCTGGTGGACCGCAGCTCCTACCCGACGCGGCTCACACCCGCGGGCAAGACGCTGTACAACCAGGCCATCGAGATCCTGCAGGCGGTGCAGAGCACGCGCGCGATGCTGCGGGTGCACTCGTCCTCGGGCAAGGACATCATTGATTTTGCCGTTCCCCATACGCTGGCTTTTACCTTCTTCCCCACCTGGGTGTCGGGCCTGCGCAATGACTTTGGCCTGTTCAAGAGCCGCTTGATCGCGCTCAATGTGCACGATGCGGTGATGCGCCTGGTCGAAGGCGGCTGCGACCTGCTGATTGCCTACCACCATGAATCCCAGCCCATCCAGCTGGACCCGCAGCGCTATGAAATGGTGAGCCTGGGCCGCGAGGTGATGGCGCCCTATTGCAAGCCCGGGCTCGATGGCCTGCCGCTGTTCCTGCTGCCCGGCGCGGCGGACGTGCCGCTGCCGTTCCTGGGCTATGCGCCCGGGGCCTACCTCAGCCGCGTCACGGACCTGGCCCTCAAGCAGGCGCCCGAGCCCGCGTATCTGGACCGCGTCTACGAGACCGACATGGCCGAAGGGCTCAAGGCCATGGCGATGGAAGGACATGGCCTGGCCTTTTTGCCGCAAAGCGCTGCCAAAAAGGAGCTCAAGGCCAAGAAGCTGGTGCGTGCCGACTACCCGAGCTCGGCCCAGTGGGAAGTGGCAATGGATGTGCGCGCCTACCGCGAAAAGCCCCAGTCCAGCGATGCCGTCAAGACCGGCGCCCAGGCGCTGTGGGACTACCTTGTCTCGCGCAACACTGCACATAATTCATGACATCTATAAGAATATAGATGTGTTGGATTTGCAGGGTAATTTCTAATATGCGGCTTAAATTTTCTGTGCAATGCTTGCGGATTGCTCGTGTTGCAGTTGGTTAGATGTACGCGATTTGTTCGAAAAAGGCTATGAATTGTTAGCAATTCATTGGTAATTTTCCGGATAATTGCATTGCTCAGTCTGCTGGCATTATCTGGACGGACTGCACAATACGTAGCGTGTCAGTTGTCGCTTTGGCGTCTGTTGAGGCCCATAGTCGACCACTTAATTGATTTATCTGGAGGTCTGATGATGAAGAAACATTTGCTGGCTTTTGCGGTCGCAGCGGTTGCTGCAGGTAGCGCGTTTGCGCAAGCGGGCGATACGCTGGCCAAGATCAAGTCGTCTGGCAGCATCACCTTGGGTGTGCGCGAGTCTTCGGGCCTGGGCTACACGCTGGGTAACGGCAAGTATGTTGGCTTCCACACCGAAATGGCTGAGAACGTGGTGAGCGATCTGCAAAAGCAGCTGGGCCTGGCCAAGCTGGAGATCAAGTACCAGCCCGTGACCTCGCAAAACCGCGTGCCTCTGGTGCAAAACGGTACCGTGGATCTGGAATGCGGCTCCACCACCAACAACCAGGCGCGCCAAAAGGATGCTGCTTTCGCCTTCACCACCTACGTGGAAGAAGTGCGCATCGCTGTGAAGGCCAACTCCGGCATCACCGGCATCAAGGACCTCAACGGCAAGACCCTGGTGACCACGACCGGTACCACGTCGGTGCAGACCCTGCGCAAGAACAAGCGCGCTGACGGCCTGACCTTCAAGGAAGTCATGGGCAAGGACCACGCTGACAGCTTCCTGATGCTGGAGTCCGGCCGCGCCGACGCCTTCGTCATGGACGGCTCCATCCTGGCCGCCAATATCTCCAAGTCCAAGAACCCTGCTGACTACAAGGTCGTCGGCGAAGTGCTGTCGGTCGAGCCGATTGCCTGCATGCTGCGCAAGGACGACACCGCCTTCAAGAAGGCTGTGGACGACTCCATCGTGCGCCAGATCAAGGATGGCTCGCTCGAGAAGCTGTACGACAAGTGGTTCATGCAACCTATCCCTCCTAACAACGTGAAGGTGGGTCTGCCTCTGTCGGCTGCAACCAAGGATGCTTGGGCGAACCCCAACGACAAGCCGATGGAAGCCTACGAAGTCAAGTAAGCACACCATTTAGGTACCGCCCTTCCAGCCTGCGGTTTGGGGGGGCGTTTTTGTTGGTACTGGTTTCTGTCAGTTGCGGCCAGGCACCAAACATTGCTACAAAGACAAAAAAAGAGGTAGTCCTATGAATTGGGATTGGCAAGTATTTTGTGAAGACACGATTGAGCGCCAGGTCGTGCAGGGCTGTTTCGGTAAAAACGGCGATGTCACGTATCTGGACTGGTTGTTGTCTGCGTGGGGATGGACTATCTCCGTTTCCCTGTGTGCGCTGGTGATCGCCCTGGTCGTCGGCTCCATCATCGGTACCCTGCGTACCCTGCCTGACCGGCCCTGGACGGTGCGCCTGGGCAATGCGTGGGTCGAGCTGTTCCGCAACATCCCGCTGCTGGTGCAAATTTTCCTGTGGTACCACGTCGTGCCCGCCATCTTCCCCGCACTCAAGCAAGTGCCTGGGTTCTTGCTGGTGGTGCTGGCGCTGGGCTTTTTCACTTCGGCGCGTATTGCCGAGCAGCTGCGTGCCGGTATCTTGGCGCTGCCCCGTGGCCAGCGTTATGCAGGTATGGCGCTGGGTTTCACGACCTTCCAGTACTACCGCTATGTGCTGCTGCCCATGGCCTACCGCATCATCATTCCGCCGCTGACCAGCGAGTCGATGAACATCTTCAAGAACTCGTCCGTGGCGTTTGCCGTGTCGGTGGCCGAGCTGACCTTGTTCGCGATGCAGGCGCAAGAGGAAACCTCTCGCGGCATCGAGGTCTACCTGGCGGTGACCGCGCTGTACATGATCTCGGCATTCGTGATCAACCGCATCATGGCCTTCATTGAAAAGAAGAGCCGCATCCCGGGCTTTATCGCCGCTGGCGGCTCCGGAGGTCACTGAGATGAATTTGAATCTTGATTTTTCGTTCTACAACTGGGACCTGATCCAGAACTTCATCATCAAGGGTCTGGTGTTCAGCGTGATGCTGACCATCGTCGCAACCCTGGGTGGTATCTTCTTTGGCACCTTGCTGGCGCTGATGCGCCTGTCGGGCAAGAAGATCCTGGTGGTGCCGGCCACCATCTATGTCAACGGCATGCGTTCGGTGCCGCTGGTGATGGTGATTCTGTGGTTCTTCCTGCTGGTGCCTTTGCTGATCGGCAAGCCCATCGGGGCGGAGATGTCAGCGGTCATCACCTTCGTGGCGTTCGAGGCCGCGTACTTCTCCGAGATCATGCGCGCCGGTATCCAGTCCATTCCGCGTGGCCAGGTGTATGCCGGTCAGGCAGTCGGCATGACCTATGGCCAGAACATGCGTCTGGTGGTGCTGCCCCAGGCTTTCCGCAATATGCTGCCGGTTCTGCTGACGCAGACCATCATCTTGTTCCAGGATACGTCGCTGGTCTATGCCATCGGCGCCTACGACATGCTCAAGGGCTTTGAGGTGGCAGGCAAGAATTTCGGCCGTCCGGTCGAGGCCTATCTGGCCGCAGCTGTGCTGTACTTCATCATCTGCTTTACGCTGTCGTGGTTCGTCAAGCGTTTGCACAAGAAGATCGCCATCATTCGCTGATGCGGCAATACAAAGGATATCCAAATGATTGAAATGAAGAATGTCTCCAAGTGGTATGGCAGCTTCCAGGTGCTCAACGACTGCTCCACCAGCATCTCCAAGGGTGAGGTGGTGGTTGTCTGCGGTCCTTCGGGCTCGGGCAAGTCGACCTTGATCAAGACAATCAATGCGCTCGAACCCATCCAGAAGGGCGAGATCTGGGTCAATGGCACGGCCATCCACGATCCCAAGACCGACCTGCCCAAGCTGCGCAGCACCGTGGGCATGGTGTTCCAGCATTTCGAGCTGTTCCCCCACCTGTCGGTGACTGAGAACCTGACCATCGCCCAGATCAAGGTGCTGGGCCGCAGCGCAGACGACGCCAAGGCCCGTGGCCTGAAGATGCTCGACCGCGTGGGCCTGATGGCGCACAAGGACAAGTTCCCAGGCCAGCTCTCGGGCGGCCAGCAGCAGCGCGTGGCCATCGCCCGTGCGCTGTCGATGGACCCTTCGGTGATGCTGTTTGACGAGCCCACCTCGGCGCTGGACCCTGAAATGGTTGGCGAAGTGCTGGACGTGATGATCGGCCTGGCCCACGAAGGCATGACCATGATGTGCGTGACGCACGAAATGGGCTTTGCCAAGAAGGTTGCCAGCCGCGTGATCTTCATGGACGTGGGCGGAAAGATCCTGGAGGACTGCTCCAAGGAAGACTTCTTCGGCAACCCCGATGCGCGCCAGCCCCGTACCAAGGACTTCCTGGGCAAGATCCTGCAGCACTGATTGCAGCGCAACTCGCACACGACCATGGCCGCTGATGCGGCCATTTTTTATGGGTGGATGGTTGGATAGGGGAGGGGGCTTGTCCGCCATGGACAGGCGGATGCCCTGGGGCTGGACGACGCGCGCTGTGGGTTAGCGCGGTGTCGGGAGGCTAGGGCCGCAGAACGCGGCCCCGGAAGCATCAGTTGTCGAACTTGTCGCTGGGGAAGCGCAGCATGTCGGTGAGCAGGTAGGACATCGGCACATTCAGTGCAAAGCTCTTGCCCGGCAGCGGCGACTCGAACCACTTTTTGTACAGGCGCGTGATCTCGAAGTTCTGCGACAGCACGCGCATCTCGGCATCGAACACCTTCTTCATGCGCACATCGGTGTCGCGCATCATCAGCGACAGCGGCTCGATCGACATCAGCTTGCCGATCAGCTTGACCTGCTCGGGCTTGTCCGACTGCGCGCGGTGGGCAGCGAGCAGAATATCGTCCATCAGCCAGGCATCGGCCGTGCCCGCTTGCACGGCCTTGAAGCAGGCGTCATGGGTGAGGCACTCGCTGTGCTGGATCTTGAGGCCGTTGACGGCCACACGGCGCTCGAGCACCTGCAGCGAGGTGGTGCCCTTGGTGGTGATCACGCGCTTGCCCGAGAGGTCATCGACATCGTTGATGCCGCTGTCGGACTTGACCAGCATGCGCACGCCAGCGATGTAGTAGGGCAGGCTGAAGGACACATGCTTGCTCTCGCGCCGGTCCTTGGTGTTGGTGGTGTTGCTGCAATCGACATCGATGGCGCCGCTGGCCAGGTCGGTAAAGCGGGTCTGGCCGTTGATGGCGCGGTACTGGATATCGAGCTTGGCCAGGCCCATGCTCTGCTGCAGCTTGGCGATCAGCGCCTGGCAGATGTCGATGGCGTAGCCGACCGGTTTCTTGGTCTCTCCCATCTCGTAGGCAAAAGGCAGGCCGTCGGGGCGGTAGCCCACGGTGATGCGCTGCGACTCCCGGATCTTGTCCCAGCTGTCGGGCAAAGGGGTCTGAGCCAGGCTGCTGCTGGCAAGGCACAGCAGCACAGCGCCGCGAAAAATATGGTTTAGCCACATGTTGCACAGTCCTTGATTAAGAAATCCTACAGTCACGTATGATACGCATAGAGACTGTGTACTCTATGGGCACCTACCCTTAACATTGAGTTACTTTTGTCCAATGCTCGGGGACTGTGATGACGCCCGCATGACCGGTGCGACAATGGCGGGATGAGCACCGCACCCTCCTCCATCAGCATCATCCGACCCGACGACTGGCACATCCACCTGCGCGATGACGCCGCCCTGGCCACCACGGTGGCCCATGCCGCGCGGCAATTTGCCCGTGCCATCGTCATGCCCAACCTCAAGCCCCCGGTCACGACCGCTGAGCTGGCGCTGGCCTACAAGGCGCGCATCGTGGCGGCCATCCCCCAGGGTTTGACGTTTGAGCCGCTGATGACCCTGTACCTGACGGACAAGCTCGCGCCCGAGGAGATCGTGCGCGCCAAGGCAGCCGGTGTCGTGGCCTGCAAGCTCTATCCCGCTGGTGCCACCACCAACAGCGACCATGGCGTGACCGATATCCGCAAGATCTACCCGACCCTGGAGGCGATGCAGCGCGAAGGCATGCTGCTCTTGGTGCACGGTGAGGTGACCGGCAGCGAGGTCGACCTGTTTGACCGGGAAGCGGCCTTTATCGACCAGCACATGGTGCCGCTGCGCCGCGATTTCCCCGAGCTGAAAATCGTGTTCGAGCACATCACCACGCGCGAAGCGGCCCAGTACGTGACCGAGACTGACCGCTTTGTTGGCGCCACGATCACGCCCCAGCATCTGCTGTTCAACCGCAACGCGATCTTTACCGGTGGCATTCGCCCGCACTACTACTGCCTGCCTGTGCTCAAGCGCGAGGAGCACCGCCTGGCGCTGGTGCAGGCCGCCACCAGCGGCAACCCCAAGTTCTTCCTGGGCACCGACAGCGCCCCGCATGCCGCCCAGCTGAAGGAACACGCCACGGGCTGCGCCGGCTGCTACAGCGCCCATGCCGCCATCGAGATGTATGCCGAGGCCTTTGACAAGGCGGGCGCGCTGGACAAGCTCGAGGGCTTTGCCAGCCTGCACGGTGCGGACTTCTACGGCCTGCCGCGCAATACCGACCGCATCACCTTGCTGCGCGAATCCTGGACCCCGCCCGAGTCCTACCCCTTTGGCCAGGCGGACTTGAAGCCGCTGCGCTCGGGCGAAGCGCTGCCCTGGAAGCTGGCCGACTGAGCGTTTTGATCATTTGATGCGTGGATAAGCGCGAGGCCACTGCACCCGACCGGCCCGCGCCCGGCTGGTCGTCGCTGGACTGGCAGGCGCCCTGGCTGCAGCCCTACCGGGCGCTGGGCCTGCAGATCCGCGCGCTGGATGCTCAGGGCCTGGCCATGCCCGATCTGCTCAACCGCCTGGGCGATTGCGGCCGGCGCTTTGTGCCGCAGTCGGCGCTGCC
Organism: Comamonas sp. B-9; assembly: GCF_000410635.1. Lineage (NCBI taxonomy): Bacteria > Pseudomonadati > Pseudomonadota > Betaproteobacteria > Burkholderiales > Comamonadaceae > Comamonas > Comamonas sp. B-9. The sequence goes on along the minus strand of NZ_KE148564.1, from coordinate 15,733 downwards.
TGCGGGCGAGGCCTATGAAAGCTTTATCGCCCGCAGCGGCTGCGTGCCCACCCGTGAACATATGCACGACGGGCTCAATGGCCTGGTCTGGCAGCGCTTTGCGCGCAGCAAGGCGCGGCTCAATGCCTTGCAGGCCCAGGCCATTGCGCAAGCGGGCGGTGTCAGTGCCAGCCGGGGGCCCTTGCGCGATGCCTTGACCCTGTTCGACGAAAACGGCGCCGTGCTGCTGGCGCCCGATGCGCTGTGGCAGGCGCTGCAGCAGCGCCAATGGCAGCGGCTCTTTGTCGAGCTGCGGCCGCTGTGGCAGCAGGCACAGCTCATCGTCATCGGCCATGCGCTGCTGGAAAAGCTCATGGCCCCCAGAAAACCAATCACCGCGCATGTTTTTTGCCCGCCGCAGCGCTTGCCGATGGTGGACAATATCGACGCGGTCATCGCCGATTCTCTGGACGCTGCGCACCTGGCGGGCAAGCCCTTTACGCCCTTGCCGGTGCTGGGCGTTCCGGGATGGTGCCAGGAAAACCAGCATGTTTCCTTCTACGATGACCCAGACGTATTTCGCTCGGCCCGACGGCCACAAATATCATAAGCACCCGCCGTCGCCATAAAGTGGAGGTAAGGTCTTGAATTCGCAAGACATTGCCCCCAGCTATCGAGCACTGTGTTCCCCTCCTTGGAGAATCGACCCCATGAAACGAATGTTCCTTTTTCTGGCGACCAACATCGCCGTGGTTGTGGTGCTGGGCATTGTTGCCAGCCTGCTCGGTGTCAACCGCTACCTGACTGCCAATGGCCTGAACCTCGGGGCTTTGCTCGGCTTTGCCTTCATCATGGGTTTTGGCGGCGCCATCATCTCCTTGCTGATGAGCAAGCCCATCGCCAAGATGAGTATGGGCGTCAAGATCATCAACCAGCCCCAAAGCGCTGACGAGGCCTGGATTGTCGAGACCGTGCGTCGCTTCTCCGACCAGGCTGGCATCCAGATGCCCGAGGTCGGTATCTATGAGGGCGAGGCCAACGCGTTTGCGACGGGCGCCTTCAAGAACTCGGCCCTGGTGGCCGTCTCCACCGGGCTGCTGCAAGGCATGACCCGCGAAGAGGTCGAGGCCGTCATCGGCCACGAGGTGGCCCACGTGGCCAATGGCGACATGGTCACGATGGCGCTGATCCAGGGCGTGATGAACACCTTTGTGGTCTTTCTCTCGCGCGTTATCGGCTATGCGGTGGATTCCTTCCTGCGCCGCAATGACGAGCAGAACTCGGGCCCCGGCATTGGCTACATGATCACCACCATCGTGCTCGATATCGTCTTTGGCTTCCTGGCCGCCATCATCGTGGCCTGGTTCTCGCGCCAGCGCGAGTTCCGCGCCGATGCCGGTGCTGCCCGCCTGATGGGCCGCAAGCAGCCGATGATCAATGCACTGCACCGCCTCGGTGGCATGCACCCCGGCACCCTGCCACAAAGCATGCAGGCCATGGGCATCACCGGTGGCCTGGGCAAGCTGTTCAGCTCGCACCCACCGATTGAAGAGCGCGTGGCTGCACTGCAAAACAACCAGGTGCAGTAAGCCTCGGCTTGCCGCCCTTCTCAAAAAGCACTGCCTCGGCAGTGCTTTTTTGTGGGCGCCGGGCAAGCGGATCGGCGCGGTGTTGCCAGGGCGCCCCGGCTTTTACCGCCGATTTACGCGCCGCTCACCGGGCGTTAAGCTGGCGCGCCTTCAATGGAGTTCTTGCAATGACTGGAGATACACCATGTCGCATACTCCTTCTTGGCGTTCGGCCGCTTTGTGTGCCGGCGCCCTGGCGGTCGCCACCTTGGTAACCGGCTGCGTTGTCGCGCCGGCCGAGCCCTATGCCTATGGCAATAGCGGGGCCGTGGTCGTGTCCAGCGAAGCGCCGCCTCCCCTGCGTTATGAGCCCGCCCCGGTTGCGGTGGCGCCGGTCGCGACCCAGATCTGGATTGGCGGCTTTTGGGATTGGTACGGTGGCCGCTATGTATGGCGCCAGGGCCATTGGGCATCGCCTCCCCACCGTGGAGACCGCTGGGTGCCCCGTGAATGGGTGCGCAGCCCACATGGCTGGCAAGCCCGTGGCGGGCATTGGGAACGCCGCTAAAGCGCTGGGGCCGCATGGCTGGCCCTTGGTCTCCTGACCCCTCTATCCCCTTACCTGCCTGGGTCCCGCTCGGGGCTTGGGCAACTGCGCCAGTCAGCGCATCGTGTAGTTCAGCTGAAACATCAGCGCCGATTTGCCCAGCACATTGAGCTGACCGCCCCAGTGCTGGTTGTAGTTCCAGCCCACCGCTGGGATGGCGGTGATGCCCCAGCCGTTCTTGTTGTTGAGCGGGATCTTGCGGTGAAACGGGTATTTGTAGCCGTGGATGACGCCGCCGGTCAGCTTGACAAACAGCTGCGGCGTGCCCGACAGCGGCTGGAACTGCCAGCCGTAGTAGCCATACTGGCTGGGCTGGCCAAAGGAATTGCTGAAATAGGCAAAGCCGAGCAGTTGGTGCTCATCGAGCTTTTTCTCGGCATTGATCAGCCACACATATTTGTGCCGCTCGTCATCGGGCTCGAAATCGCGCTCCTTCTTGGCGTTGGAGTAGTGGTGGGTATAGGGCGAATAACCAAAGCTCCAGCCGGACAGCACCGCGCTGTCGCTGCCATCAGGGTCGTCCACGCTGGCCGCCCAGGCAGCGCCAGACAGCGCGCACAGCAATCCCGCGCTCAAACCTGCCGCGCCCAGGCGCAGTTGAAGGGTGTGGCAAATCGATCCGGACATGGGCAACCTTCAGCAGCATCAGAACAAGCCAAAATTCTAGGATGGGCTGGCCGCGCTGGGGTCGCGGCTGTGGTGCCTGGGCCTCAAAGGTGTAAGCGGCCGTTTTTTAAGGCTTTTTTAAGCGGGAGAGTGGTCCATTTTTGGCGCTCGGTGGTCACCTGACTGCCGACTGAGCGCTGGGTTCGGCCCGTGTGTCAGCAGCATCCCATCCCGCCAACTGGCGCAACAACGCACCATGGCGAGAGGGAATGCCAGCGAGACTTACAAAGCGCCGCCCGAGCCGCGCGAGCCCGACGAAGGCACGGCCAGCCCCAAAATGGCGCAGGCCACCGCCTCACCGACCTTGATGCCATCGACCCCCGCCGACAGAATGCCGCCCGCATAGCTGGCACCTTCCCCAGCCGGGTACAGGCCGCGCGTGTTGTCGCTCTGAAAATCGCTACCCCGGCCGATTTTGACGGGCGACGAGGTGCGGGTCTCGACCCCGGTCAGGATCGCATCGCGCATGTCATAGCCACGGATCTTCTTGCCAAAGGCGGGCAGGGCCTCGCGCATGGCCTCGATCGCGTAGGTGGGCAGGGCCTGGTGCAGGTCGCCCAGCGTGATGCCGGGCTTGTACGAGGGCTCTACGTTGCCAAAGGCCGTGGACGGCGTGCCGGCGACAAAATCGCCCACCAGCTGGCCGGGGGCGCTGTAGTTCTGGCCACCCAGCAAGTAGGCCTTGGACTCCAGCTGGCGCTGCAGCACGATGCCCGAGAGCGGATGGAAGGCACCTGGCGCCTGCGCCTCCACGCCATAGGTCTTGCCGCCAAAGGCCCAGGCAAAGCTCTCGGCGTCTTGCGGGTAGTCTTCGGGGCTGATCGCGCAGACCATGCCGGCATTGGCATTGCGCTCGGCGCGCGAGTACTGGCTCATGCCATTGGTCACCACGCGCTCGGGCTCACTGGTGGCCGCCACCACGGTGCCGCCCGGGCACATGCAAAAGCTGTAGACGGCGCGGCCATTCTTGGCATGGTGCACCAGCTTGTAGTCGGCCGCGCCCAAGAGCGGGTGGCCGGCATCCTTGCCCCAGCGGGCGCGGTCGATGACGCTTTGCGGGTGCTCGATGCGAAAGCCCACCGAGAAGGGCTTGGCCTCCATGGCCACGCCGCGCTCGTAGAACATCGCAAAGGTGTCGCGCGAGCTGTGGCCCAGTGCCATCACCGCGTGGCGCGTGGGCAGGGTGTAGCTCTCGCCACTGACCTGGTCCAGCACCTGCAGGCCTACCAGCTGGCGCGCATCGCCTTCGACCAGCACATCAGTGACCTTTTGCTCAAAGCGGATCTCACCGCCCAGGCGCACGATCTCCTCGCGGATGCCCTCGACCACCTTAACCAGCTTGAAGGTGCCGATATGCGGGTGGGCGGTGAACAGGATCTCCGGTGGCGCGCCGTAGGTGACGAACTCCTGCATCACCTTGCGGCCCAGGTGGCGCGGGTCCTTGATCTGGCTGTAGAGCTTGCCGTCCGAGAAGGTGCCGGCGCCCCCTTCGCCAAACTGCACATTCGATTCGGGCGTCAAGCGGCGCTTGCGCCACAGGCCCCAGGTGTCCTTGGTGCGCTGGCGCACTGTCTTGCCGCGCTCCAGCACGATGGGCTTGAAGCCCATCTGCGCCAGCACCAGCGCGGCAAAAATGCCGCAGGGCCCAAAGCCCACCACCACCGGGCGATCCTGCATATCAGCCGGTGCCTGGCCCACGGGGTGCCAAGACATGTCGGGCGTCGGGTTCACATGCGAGTCTGCCGCGAAGTGCGCGAGCAAGGCCGCTTCCTGCGCGGGATCTGCCAAGCTCACATCGACGATGTAGACGGCCAGCAGCTCGGACTTGCGGGCATCAAAGCTGCGCTTGTGCACCTGCAGCTGGGCAATGGCTGCGGGCTGCACGCCCAGGCGCTGGGCTGCCAACTGGGCAAGCGCCTCTTGGGGCGCGTATTCGGTGTAATTGTCGGGGTGGTAAGGCACCGCCGAGAGGGGGAGTTTGAGTTCTGCGATCCGGATCATGGCTTGTACCTATCAAGCAAGGGCATGGATGGTAGCCGATATGGCCGCTGCAGGGCGGCCGGGCAGGGCGCATCCCCATGGCGTCCTAAGGTAAAAAGCATAGCAAGGGTTCTGCGCTTCAGCCTTGCAGCTCTAAACGCGAATACCCGATTCCCGCCCCCTTCTCGACCCGGATCTGCGCCGGAATGCGCTCCTTGAGCGCCTCCACATGGCTGATGATGCCGATCATCTTGCCGCTGGCGTTTAGCGTATCGAGCGCCGTCAGCGCGATCTCCAAGGTGTCGCCGTCCAAGGTGCCAAAGCCTTCGTCGAGGAACAGCGAGTCGATCGAGGTCTTGCTGCTGACCAGGTCCGACAAGGCCAGCGCCAGTGCCAGGCTGACCAAAAAGGCCTCGCCGCCCGACAAGGTGCGGGTGTCGCGCGCGACATCGCCTTGCCAGCTGTCGACGATATCGAGCTCCAGCTCGCCAGTGGTCTTGCGCTGCAGCAGGTAGCGGCCATGCAGCCTGGCCAGATGGCCGTTGGCCAAGGCCAGCAAATGGTCCAGGGTCAGGCCCTGGGCAAACTTGCGGAACTTGTCGCCCTTGGCCGATCCGATCAGGCCATCGAGCCGCTGCCACAGCGCGCTGTCGCGCTCCTGCGCCGCAATCTGCGCCAGCAAGGCCTGCTGCCCCGCGCGGCGCTGGTCGTCATCGGCCAGGCGCGCGCGCTGCGCGCCCATGCGCTCTGCCGTCTGGTTGCGCTCGTCCTCCAAAGCCTGCAGCTGCGCGTTCAGCGCCTCGGGTGCCTCCTCCGTCAAGGCCTGGGCCTGCAGTTGCTGGTGCTGCTGCACTGCCTCCTCGGCCACCGTGCCAGCGCGCTGCAGTGCCAACTGCAAGCCATCACGCTGCTGGCTGAGCCGCTCCAGCGCGTCCGCTGGCAACAGCGCATGCGCAAAGGCCTGCGCATCGGCAAAGGGGCTGGCCTGCAAGCCCTGCTCCCACGCAGACTGGGCCTGCTCCTGGGCCCACTGCCGCTCGGCCAGTTGCTGGCCCGCTTGCTGGGCCTGGCCTTGCAGGCTGGCGAGTTGTTGGCGGGTGTCCTCCAGCAACGCGGCGCATTCCGCCAAGGTGGCGGGCAGCGCCATGGTCGCAGCACTGGTTTGTGCGGGTGCCGGTGCCGGCAGTTGCGCCAGGCGCTGCTGCCATTGCTGGGCCTCTTGTGCGCACTGCTGGGCCTGCTGCTGCTGCAGTGCCAGTTGCTGGGCCGTGGTTTGCAGCTGCGCGCTGTGCTGCTGCCACTGCTGCCATTCCTGCTGGCGGGCCTGCAGCCAGGCATCGTGGCCATCGGCGGGCGGCATCGCCAGGCCCAGCGGGGCCAGGCTGGATTGCAAGGTGGCCTCGGCCGCGTCTGCCTGGGCCTGCAGCGCTTGCACGGTCTGCGCCAGGCGTTGCTGCAGGCTGTTGTTGTCATGCAGGGCTTGCTGCAGGCGCGCTTGCGCATGCTGAGCGTCCTGCAGGGTCTGGGCTGCTGCATGCGCGGCATCTTTGGCAGCTTGCAGCGCTTGCTCAGCGGCCTCGGCTGCCGCCAGGGCCTGTTGCAACTGCGCCGCTTGCGCGGCGCTGGCTTGCTGGGCCTCGGCCAATGTGTGCGGCTGCTGCCAGGCGGATGCGGCGACGGGCTGGGCCATGGCGGTGCAGAGTGTTTCCCATCGCTGTTGCCAGGCGTCCAGCCGCTGCTCGGCGGCTGTTAACTGGGCTTGCAGGCTGGTCTGCTGGTTCTGGGCCGCCGCATGCGCGGCGCCCAGCTGTTCGCCCTGCTGCTGCAGCGCGTCGAGCTCGGCCTGGGCCGCTTGCAGCGCGGCGGCGGTGGCCGACACAT
>NZ_KE148564.1:0-8293 GCF_000410635.1 Comamonas sp. B-9 | reverse complement strand
TGGCGCTGGGCATCGGCCAGGCGGCCCTGCAACTGGGTCTGCTGTGCCTGGCTTGCTGCAGCGGCCGCTTGCGCCTGCTGCCAGCCCGTATGCAGCGGGGCTATCGCCTGTGCGGGGCCATGGGCCTGCAGGCGCTGCAGATCGGGGGCGGCAGCCTGCAGCGCTTGCTGGGCCTGCTGCAGGCGCTCCTGGGCCTGGTGCTGCGCCTGCGCGGCTTGCGCAGTTTGCTGCTGCCAGTGCTGGAGGGTTTGCAGGGCGGCATGGCGCGTCTGCAAAGTGGCCAAGGTGTCTTGCAGTTGCTGGGCCTCGGTCTGCAGCTGCGTGCGCTCGGCCTCGGGCAGCAGCTGCATGCCGCCCGCTTGCGCCTGATCGCGCTCCAGCGCCTGGCGGGCATCGCGGGCGCGCTCAAACACGGCTTGCGATATCTGGCTGTAGATGTCGGTGCCTGTCAGCTCTTCGAGCAGCTCGGCGCGTTCATTGGCACTGGCTTGCAAAAACGCGGCAAACCCGCCCTGGGCCAGCAGCATCGATTTGGTAAAGCGCTGAAAATCCAGTCCGGTGATCTCGGCCATCTGGCGCAGCTTGTCGCTGCTGTGGGTGCTGAGGATTTCTCCATCGGCCACGCGCGCCAGTTCCACCTTGGGGCCTTGCAGCGCGCCGCTGGCCTTGTCGCGGGCGCGGCGCTGGCTCCAGAAGGCACGGTAGACGGTGCCCTTGACCTCGAACTCCACCTCGGCCATGCAATCTGCGGTGTGGCGCGTCATCAGGTCGTTGCTGCTGGCGCTGAGGGTGGCCAGCCGGGGTGTCTGGTGGTAGAGCGCCAGGCAAATTGCATCGAGCAAGGTCGATTTGCCCGCGCCCGTGGGGCCGGTGATCGCAAACAGGCTGTTGTCGGCAAAGGGCGCGGCTGTGAAATCGATGCGCCACTCGCCTTTGAGCGAGTTCAGGTTCTTGAGCCGCAGGCTGCGTATCTTCATGGCGCCTCCCCGCTGGGGTTGGAGAGCGACTGCAGCACGGCCTGGTAGCGCGCGGTCAGCGCCTGCTGCAGCTCGGCGTCCATGGTCTCCAGCACCAGGCGGCGCTCAAACACCTGGGCCGGTGTCAGTGCATCCAGCGCCTCGACGGCCGGGCCGCTCCACTGCGCAGCCGCCCGCCCGCGCAGCCGTTTGACCCGCAGCAGCTGCAATGGCAAACCTTCGGCAAGTGCCTGCACGCGCAGCGGTAGGTCGGCCAGGTAGTCGTCTTCTTCGATGCTGATATCCAGCCAGACCTTTTTGTCGGCCTGGGCCAGTGCACTGGCCTTCTGCAGCAAGGCCGGCAATGCGGCGAGGTTGCTGCGCAGGGCCGCCATGGGCTGGAAGACCGGCACCGGCAGGGCGGTGATCGCCTGCAAGCCCGGCTCTCCCAGCTCGACCAACAGCATCTGCTTGGGCTGCCGCGCCTCGTCAAAACCCAGCGCGATCGGCGAGCCGCTGTAGCGGATGTGCTCAAGTCCGCCCACCTTTTGCGGCTGGTGGATATGGCCCAGTGCGATGTAGTCCACAGGCGGAAAGGCCTGGGTCGGAAAAGCCTCCAGTGCGCCGACATAGATCTCGCGCACCGATTCGCTGCTGCTGGCGCCGACGGTGGTGAGGTGGCCGGTGGCGATGATGGGCAGCTGCCGCCCCAGGCTGGCCTGCAGCGCAGCCTGCTGCTGCAGTGCCGCGTCGTACACCTGCTGGTAGGTCGCCTGAATGGCCTGCTGCAAGGCCATCTGCTTGTCTTGCGCGCTTTGCTCGGCCTGGCTTTGCAGCACATCGCGGGGACGGATAAAGGGCAGCGCGCAGACAATGCAGCCAGGCGAGCCATCGCGCAGCGGCAGGATGCGCACATGCTGCGCGGGCGCGCCGGTCGCGGCAATCACCTGGGTGCCCAGGTGCTGCAGCAGGCCCTGGCTCTCTTCCAGCACCGCAACCGAATCATGGTTGCCACCCAGCACCAGCAGCGCCACACCGGCCTGGTGCAGGCGGGCAATCAGGCGGTTGTAGAGCTCGCGCGCGTAGCTGGGGGGCGCGCCGGTGTCAAAAATATCGCCTGCGATCAGCACCGCATCGGCGGCTTGCGCCGCCACCTGTTCCAGCAGCCAGTCGATCAGCGCGCTGTGCTCTGCCTGGCGGCTTTGGCCCATGAAATGCTGGCCCAGGTGCCAGTCCGAGGTGTGAATGATGCGCATGGTCGGGGGAGTGAATGGAGAGATCGCGGGAACCCTGTCGATGGTAGTCGCTGCGCGCAGCGCCGGTCAAAGAAAAAGACCTCGACCAGGCTTGGCACCCTGGCGAGGTCTGGCAGCCGACAAGGCGGTGCTTACTGCGGGGCGCCCAGTGCCCTGCGCGCCGCAGCGCGGTTGTAGGCAAAGCCAAGCACCACCAGCGCCAGCACCAGGGCCTGGGCCAGCAGGGTCTCCATCGTGGGGAACATACCCAGCAGCTCAATGCGCGGCGCAGCCAGCGGTGTGGCGCTGACCCAGCCAGCCTCTTGCAGCGAGGACACGCCCTTGCCCACCAGCACGACAGCCAGCACGGCCACCAGGATCGATGTCGCCGAGAAGAAACGGCCCACCGGCATGCGGGCGCTGGTGCGCAGCAGCACAAAGGCAATCACCGCCAGAATCGCCACCGCAGCCAGGCCGCCGCCCAGCAGCGCGCCATGGTGGCCGTCCGAGGCCAGGGCCGAGAAGAACAGCACGGTCTCGAACACCTCGCGGTAGACGGAGACAAAGGCCAGCGCAAACAGGCCCCACATGGAGCCCTGGCCCATGCTGGCCGAGAGCTTCTCGCTCAAATAGCTTTGCCAGCGTCCGGCGCTGCTCTTGCTGTGCATCCACAGGCCCACACTCAGCAGCACCAGCGCGGCCACCACCGAGCCCAGGCCCTCGGTCACCTCGCGGCTGGCGCCGCTGATCTCGACCAGATAGGTCGCAGCCGCCCAGGTCAGGCCGCCGGCGACCAGGGCCGAGCTCCAGCCGGCATGCACATAGCGCAGTGCATCCTGGCGGCCGGCCTTGCGCAGCAGCGCGACCATGCCAATGACGATCAGCAAGGCCTCCAGCCCTTCGCGCAGCAAGATGGTGAGCGCGCCGACAAAGGTGGCGGTAGCGTCCGAGGCGCCCGCATTCAGCTCGGCCTCGACCTGGCCAAACATGTTTTGCAGCTGCTGGGCGGCGGCCTCGGCCTCTGGCAGCGTGCCGCTTGCCACCGTGGCGCGGTACTGCACCATGGCCGATTCGACCTGGGTCATCAAGGCCTTGTTGCGCGCGGCAATCGTCGGCTCCAGCGGCTCAAAGCCATCCAGGTAGGCGGACAGCGCCAGCTTCATCGCCTGGTTGCGGTCGCCCGCCTTGAGTGCCAGCAGGCTTTGCGCCAGGCGCTGGCGCGACAGGGCCACGCCCGTGGCCTTGCCTTCGCTGATGACCTCGGGGTTGGCGCGCAGATAGGCCAGCACGGCGCGGGCCTGCTCGATCGGCAGGGCCGGGGTCAGGCTTTGCGCGGTGGTGGTGCTGAGCGCGGCCAGGTCACCAAAGCGTGCGCGCAGGCCCGCATCGCTCTGCCACAAGGCCTTGCCGGTGGCGCGCAGCTCGTCGTTGTACGACAGGCCGCCAACAAAATAGGCCAGCGCCCAGCGGTCGTCTTCGGGCAGCGCGCCAAAGGACACCATCGAGGTGCCCTCCACCCCTTGCGAGGTCACTTGGTACAAGGCCATCAGGCTGCGCGCATTGGCGCGCTGCGCATCGCTAAAGGCAATGGGCTGCGGATCCAGCCCTTGCGCGGCTGGGCCATCGCCACCGCCGGTAGCGCCATGGCAGCTGGCACAGATTTGTTGAAAGAGTTGAGAGCCTTTTGTTATATCGGGGGCCTTGGCAGGCGCGACCGGCATCGGGTAGGCCGCCACCAGCAACTGGGCTGCCTGGTGAGCCAGCTGGGCGACTTCATCGGCTGTGGCCTTGGCCTGCACCGCTGCGCGCAGTTGGGTCACCAAGCTCACCACCTTGGCCTTGTCGGCATGGGCGGGCAGGGCCTGGGCCTGCTGCAAGGCGTTGGCGCTGAAGTCCAGCATTTCGGCGTACTCGCCTTCGCTGGCGATCTGGCCATTTTCGACGGCGCCGCCGTAGTCTACGGCGACATAGTCCAGCAGCTGCCAGAGCTGGCGCGCGTCTGTGGCTTGCGTGGCAGCAGCAGTGTTGGAAGCGGTGGTGGAGGGTGCCGCAGCGGGCGTTTGGGCCAGGGCAGGGCCGCTGAGCAAACCGGCCAAACCGGCCACGAGGGCCAGTGTCCAGCTGAATGTGGAGCGCATGGAGTGTTATGAATAAGAATTATTCGCGCCATTTTAAGCTTGTTTACATTCTGTACTGGCCCAGTCGACCAGCGTGAGAGAAGCGTCAATTCACATCATTGAGCCCATTTTTCGACCCTGATGGGGCGGCGTTGGAAACGCAATTGGTAACCATTTCTGCATGCCAGATCGCTACACTGCGGCCACGCGCTTGTGCTCATAGGGAGGGCAAGGCGTTGCACGCCGCAAGCCCTGTGCCGTGCCGCAACGAGGAGAAAAAATGGAAAAACTAACAGGATTCGCCGTAGCCGCCGTGGTCGCATGTGCCGGTTTGATGGGTTGCAGCAAGAAGGAAGAGACGCCCAGCAGCCCACCGGCCGCCGCCGCGCCGGCCCCTGCGCCCGCAGCAGCACCGGCCCCCGCGCCAGCGCCCGCCGCTGCCGCACAAAAAGTGCAGCCCGGCAAGTGGCAGGCGGGCACCGAGATGAGCGGCCCCATGGGCCAGCAGGCACTGGCCGGCATGGAGCAGGCCTTCAAGACCATGACACCCGAGCAGAAGAAGGCCGCCAACCTGGATAACGCCAAGGTCGAAGGCGGCAAGCTCATCCAAGAGATGTGCATCACCCCCGAGATGGCCGGCAAGACCTTGCAGTCGCTGGCCGATTCGCAGCTCAAGAACATGCCTGGCTGCAGCCCGGCTGACGTCAAGACCGATGGCAACAAGGAATCGATGCGCTTTAGCTGCGGCGAAGGCAAGATGAGCATGAACCTCGAAGCCGTCTACGTCTCGCCCACCGAGAACACCGTCACCAGCACCATGGACATGGCCGGCCAGGGCATGACCACCACGGTGAGCAGCAAGCGCGTGGGCGACTGCTGATAGAGAGGCTCGCGCGCCGCTGCTTGGGTGGTGGCCTGGGGCTTTTAAATGTGAGAACGCAGCCTGGGTGGCTGCGTTTTTTATGGGCGCCTATGGATGGGCCCCCGAGCGTCGGGCTTCAAACCTCGGGTTGGGGCTGGTTGGACCTTGCTGTTTTCTCTGGTTGCAACACATCCCCATCCATGTACGCAAGGCTATTGCTCCACCGGTATCACCTGGGCCAAATCGACTCCCAAAGACTGTGCTTTCTCCAACAGCGCTTGCCGCTGAGTCTCCGGAATGGTCTTGCTGCGAGACAGAATCCACATGTAGTCCAGGCTGCTGCCAATGACCAAGGCGGTGTGGTACTGCTCATCGAGGCTGACCACGTTGTAGCCGCCGTAGAAGGGGCCGAAGAACGAGACCTTCAACGCAGCCTTATCGGCTTGTCCGAGGAAGCGTGCCTTGCCTTGCGCTTCACGCCACTGTTGCTTGGCGGGGTCATAGCCGCGGTTCACGACGGTCACGCTGCCATCGGCATTCAAGTTGTAGCTGGCCGTCACCTGGGTCAGGCCTTTTTCAAAACGGTGGTCAATGCGCGCCAGCTCATACCAGGTGCCCATGTACTTGCTGGCGTCAAAGCCGCTGACCGGTTGCACCCCTTGGGGGACAGAGACGGCGCAACCGGGCAGGGCGACTGCAGCACCGGTGATCGCGAGCGCCATGGCGGTGGCGCGCAAGAGAGTGCTTGTGGAGATAGGCATCGGAGGTTTCCTTTTGATTTTGGGCAGGGCCTCAAGTGGAAAAGGCGGATGAACAGGCTTGGGTGCAGACTGGCGCATCATTGGGCTACTGGCGATAAGCACACATGCCGTGCCGCTGTCGTCCCAACCCCCGCATCAGGCCTTGGTAATCCGCCGCACGCTGGCAAAGTACCAGCGGTCGGGCAGGCAGCGTAGCAGGCGCATCCAGCGGGTAAAGCGGCGGGGGAAGTTCATCTCGAACTGTCCGCGCGCCCAGCCTTGCAAGATATGCTGCGCCGCTTCGGCGGGGCTGATCAGTGCCGGCATCTTGAAATGGTTCTGGGCGGTCAGAGGCGTCTCGACAAAGCCGGGGTTGATGATGGATACGCCCAGTCCTTGGGGGTGCAGGTCCAGGTAGAGGTTTTCAGCCAGGTTGTTGAGCGCGGCCTTGGTGGGGCCGTAGGCGAGCGACATGGGCAGCCCCCGGTAGCCGGCAACGCTGCCGACCAGCGCGATATGGCCCCGGCCCGCTTGCAGCAGCATCGGGAGGATGGCGTTCAGTACATGGAGCACGCCGACATAGTTGACGGCCAGGTGTTTCTGCATCACGGGCAGGTCAAAGGCGGTGGCGCGCAGCGGCCGGTAGTGGCCGGCACAGTACAGCACCAGGTCGGGCGCAGCACCCAGGGCGCTATGCACCGCTTGCGCGGCAGCCGCCACGGTGTCGGGCTCGCTCACATCCAGCGCTAGTGCCAGGCAGCCGGGGCGGCTGCCTGCAAAGTCCTGCAGCGCAGCGACGTCCCGCGCCGATACGATCACGCGCGCGCCCTGGGCCTGCAGCGCTTCAGCGGTGGCCCGGCCAATGCCCGACGATGCGCCAATGATCCAGACGGATCGGCCCTGCCAGTCGCGCATCGGCGGATTGAGCTTGGCTTGCAGCAGCGGCATCACTGCGACCCTTTGGTGAAGGAGATGGTCAGATCGCCCAGGTGGATGCCGAACTTGCTCATCGCCGTGCGGTTGAGCATGGTGCGCCCGTCCATCAGGTACATCCAGTCGTCCATCCGCACATTCCAGACCCGGCCGTTCACCGGCAAGGCCAGCACATAGTTCCAGTGCAGGGCGTTGCCGGCGGCCTGGCCTGTGGCGGGGCCGACCACATCCCCCGCCTGGCCGCTATAGCGGCCCTCACCCAGGTACTGGATGTGCCAGGTGCGCTCCTGCGTGGTGCCGTCGCTGTAGACAAAGTGCTCTTCCAGCACGCCGTCATTGCCCGTCCACTTGCCGGTCATCTGCACGGTAAAGCGCTTGACCACCTTGCCCTGGCGGTCGGTGAACATGCCATGCGCCGTGAGCGGGCCGTTGAAGTACTCGCGCAGGTCCAGCGCCGGGCGCTCCTGGGCATAGTCCTCGACCGGGGGGCTGGCGCAGGCGCTCAGCAGCGCCAGCGTGCCGACCAGGGCCAGCCCGATTCCGGCGCGGCGCAGCGTGATGAGGCGGTGGGTGCTTGGCGTGGATGTCATCGTTACCTCCAGGAGGGTTGCAGGCGCTCAGCGCGCCAGAGAGAGGCCAGGGCCAACAGCTTGAGCAGGCAGGGCAGGCCGCCATAGGCCCAGGCCAACGCCTGCAGACCGGCAGGGGCGGTGCTGCCGCTGTGGTAGCCCGCAACGGCGAGCAGCGGCAGGCACAGCCCGGCGGCCAGGGCCAGGTTGAGCTTGGTGGCACAGGCCCACCAGCCCAGGTAACGCCCGTCGCCCGATCCCCCATGGCCTGATTCGTGGATCACACCGGTGAGCAGCGCGCCAGGAACCGCCAGGTCGGCGCCCAGCGCCAGGCCGCTGGCGATGCAGATGGCCACAAAAGCCCAGGCATCCCCCGGGCCCAGCAAGGAGGCCGAGAAAAAGGCAATGACGCTGGCCAGCATGCCGGCGCGCCAGCTGGGCGCCAGGCCCCAGCGGGCAACGGCTCTGACCCACAGCGGCAGGCCGAGTGCCGCAGCGGCGAAGTAGCACAGCAAAAACAGCGGCAGCAGCGCGGGCGCCTGGAGCCGGTCCACGACAAAGAAGGGCAGGAGCGTGGCGGGTATGGCCGCCGCAATGCCGTTGAGCATGAAGACCAGCAGCAACCGGCGAAAAGCGGCATCACGCCAGGGTGAGGCCTGGGGCCGGCCACTGCGCTGCGCGGCCCCTGCGCTGGCATGTGCTGCGTCCGCGCGCGGATCGCGCAGCCGGTACAAGCCCAGCAAACCCAGGACCAGCCCAGCCAGCAGCACCGCACTGGTTGCATCCATGCCCAACAGGCTGGGCAAGACGCTCGCCGTGAGCACGCCGACCAAGGTGGCGCCCTCGCGCCAGGCCGTCACCTGCGTGCGCCAGGCCGCCTG
>NZ_KE148563.1:2354-39902 GCF_000410635.1 Comamonas sp. B-9 | reverse complement strand
GGCACCGGTGGCCGCCCCCGCGCCTGAGCCCGCTGCTGTTGCGGCGGCGGAGCCGGCCGCCGACAGCGTAGACAAAGCGGCTGCCGAAGCCGACAAGCTCGCGGCCAAAACAACGGACAAAGCAACGGACAAGCCCGCCGACAAGCTGGCAGACAAAGCGGAGAAGCCGGAGAAAAAGGAATGCCTGGTGGCCGGCAGCTTTGACGCCAAGCAGGTTGATGCGCTGCGCCTGCAACTGGCCAAGCTGCCCGAAGGCAGCTGGCGCCTGGACAGCAGCACCAGCGCGGGCCGCTGGATGGTCTATGTCGGCAAGTTCAGCAGCCAGGAGGCGCTGGACACGCGCCGCGACGAGCTGCGTGCGCTCGACATCAGCACCGACCGCGCCCGCATCGCCAGCCTGGAGCCGGGCATCTCGCTGGGGCGCTTCTCCAGTGAAGAGGCGGCCGAGCGCCATCTGGCGACCATGGGCAAAAAAGGCGTGAGCGGCGCCAAGGTGGTGGTCGAGCGCCCCGAGGCCGTGAGCTACACCGTGCGCTGGCCCAAGATGGATGCGGTCACCAAGAAGCGCGTGCAGAGCTGGCATGTGATGGACGGCAAGGACCTGCGCAGCTGCTCCTGATGGCAGCGCCGTTCAGCTGGACGGCTGCGGCGCCAGCGTGGTCTGAAAGCATACGCTGAACACCACGCCGCGCTGGGCCTGGCGCGGGTGGGCGTCTTCCAGGCCCACGGTGGCGCCATGCTGGCGCGCGATTTCCTGCACGATGGGCAGGCCCAGGCCCGAGCCATCGACCTCGCTGCCCAGCACGCGGTAGAAGGGCTGAAAAATACGCTCGCGCTCTTCCTCGGGAATGCCGGGGCCCGAGTTCTCCACCTGCAGCACGATCACATGGCCAAAGGGGTCGGCCATCAGGCGCACATTGATGATGCCCGGCGCGCTGGCGTTGGACGGCGTGTAGTTGATCGCGTTGTCCAGCAGGTTGCGCACCAGCTCGCCCAGCAAGGTGGCATTGCCGTTGACCCAGACCTCGCGGTCATCGACCTGCATGCCGTCGTAGCCCATGTCGATGTGCTTGGCCAGGGCCCGGTCAATGCCGTCATGCATGGCATCCAGCACAATCTCGGCCAGATTGCAGGGCGTGCGCTGCAGCAGCGCGCTGGGCCCCTCGGCGCGCGCCAGCGACAGCAGCTGGTTGACGGTGTGCGTGGCGCGAATGCTCGAGCGCCCGATCTGCTGCAAGGACAGCTTGAGGTCGTCTTCCTTGGCATCGGCGCGCTGGGCCATCTCGGCCTGCATACGCAGGCCCGCCAGCGGGGTCTTGAGCTGGTGCGCGGCATCGGCGAGAAAGCGCTTCTGCGTGGCCAGTGAATCGTTGAGGCGCTCGAGCAAGCCATTGACCGAGTCGACCAGCGGCACCACCTCGAGCGGCACATCCTTGTGCTGGATCGGCGAGAGGTCTTCGGACTTGCGCGCGCGGATGCGCTCTTCGAGCAGGTGCAGCGGCTTGATGCCGCGCGCCAGCGCCAGCCAGACCAGCAGCACCGCCAGCGGCAGGATGACGAACTGCGGCAGCATGACGCCCTTGATGATTTCAGTGGCCAGCACGCTGCGCTTCTCGCGTGTCTCGGCAACCTGGATCAGCGCCAGGTTGGGCTCGGGCAGCGACAGCTGCACCCAGATCCAGGCGATGCGCACATCGACGCCGCGCAGCTCGCCATCGCGCAGCTGGACCATGCCGACGCTGCGCTCCAGGTCCTTGGCGGGCATGGGCAGCGCCGATTCGCCCGCGAGGAACATGCCCGACGGCGTGGTCACCTGGTAGTACACCTTGTCGGCGTCGTCGGCGCGCAGGATCTCGCTGGCCGGCAGCGGCAGGTTGAAATAGGTTTTGCCGCCCTGCACCCCCACCAGCTGCGCCAGCGCATGGGCGTTGTATTCGAGCGCGCGGTCAAAGGGCTTGTTGGCCAGGTCCTGGGCCACCAGCCAGGTCAATGCCAGCGATACGGGCCACAAAAGCAGCAGCGGCGTGAGCATCCAGTCAAGGATCTCTCCGAACAAAGATCGCTGCTCACTGCGAAACAGGGCCAAGGCTGTCCTTGCGTGAATGGGGCCGGGGGCGGCCATCGCCCCGTTGTGGCCGGAGGGTGGGGGGTCAGTGCGGGGCCGGTGGCTGGATCTTCTCCAGGCAATAACCCAGGCCACGCACGGTGGCAATGCGGATGGGGCCCTTTTCTATCTTCTTGCGCAGGCGGTGGATATAGACCTCGATCGCATTGGTGCTGACCTCCTCGCCCCATTCGCACAGGCGCTCGACCAGCTGGTCCTTGCTGACCAGCCGCCCCGAGCGCTGCAGCAGCACCTCCAGCAGGCCCAGCTCGCGGGCCGACAGCTCCAGCATGCGGCCGTCGAACGTGGCCACGCGCCCGGCCTGGTCATAGGCGAGCGGCCCATGCTGGATCAGGCTGGTGCTCATGCCCACGCCCCGGCGCGTGAGTGCCCGCACACGGGCTTCGAGCTCGGACAGCGCAAAGGGCTTGGCCATGTAGTCATCGGCGCCCAGGTCGAGGCCTTGGACCCGGTCATCGACGCTCTCGGCGGCGGTGAGGATCAGCACGGGAATGGCCGAGCCCCGGGCGCGCAGCTTTTTGAGCACTTCGAGCCCATGCATGCGCGGCAGGCCCAGGTCCAGAATCAGCAGGTCAAACGCGTTGTTGGCCATCAGGGCGGCATCGGCCTCGGTGCCATTGGAGACATGGTCGACCACGGCGCCGGAGTTGCGGAGACTGCGCAGCAGGCCATCGGCCAGCACCTGGTCGTCCTCGGCAATCAGTATTCGCATGCGGTCTCCTATCGGTGTTGTAGTCGTGATGTGGATGGTGTCAATGATTCTAGGCGAGTCCATGGCCTTGCTGGCCACCTAAGCATAGATCAAAGCGGGTGGGCTGCAAGGCCGTGGTGTGCGGTCCTGAGCCCCTGTTTTTTTGTTGCACAGACGTAAAACCGACCCCGGCGTCATCAAACCGAGGCAGCTCTCACGTAGGATAGCGCCTCGTCTTGACCAGAACACGCAGGCACCCGGCCTGTGGCTGGTGGGGTGTGACTGCAGCAGGTGGTGATGAGACCAGGGCCCAAGGTACAGGTGAGGTGGCAGGCGTCGCAGCGACAGCGCCGCCTGGTGTTGGTCACGGCCTTGCTGGTGTTGACTGCCTTGTACCTGCAGTGGCACCACGTCATTGCGATGCCGGGGCATACCGATGCGCTGCAGTCGGCACCGCGCTCGGCGCCGCCTGCCAACCTGCCGCACTACCAGGTCAGCATCGATGCCAAGGTGGTCAGCGGCATTGCCGACAACCTCTCGGGCCTGGCCTTCAACCCCGAGACCCAGACCTTGTTTGCGGTGACCAACCGCCCGCCCCAGATTGCCGAGCTGAGCACCGATGGCCGCTTGCTGCGGCTGGCGCCGCTGCTGGGCGCCCGCGACACCGAAGGCATTGCCCATATCCAGGGCGACTGGTTTGCGATTGCCGACGAGCGTACCAACCGCATCCACTGGGTGCAGTTTGGCAAGGGCGTGACCGAGGTGTCGCTGGAGCACAGCCCCTATGTGCAGCTCAATGACATTGCCATCAAGAATTTTGCGCTTGAAGGCCTGGGCTGGGATGCCAAGCGCCAGCAGCTGCTGGCCGTGACCGAGAAATGGCCCATGCAGGTGCTGGTGATGGATGCGCCGCTGTCCAAGCTCAAGCCGGGACTGGTCGATATGAAGGTCTCGACCTGGGAGGTGCCGGCGGTGGACGACATGCCCAGCACCGACCTGGCCGCCATCGAGGTCGATCCGCGCAGCGGCAACCTGCTGCTGCTGGGGGAGGAATCGTCGGTGCTGTACGAGTACAGCCGCGCCGGCGACCTGCTCAGCGTGATGCCGCTGTGGGCCGATATGGCAGGGCTGGCCGAGCGGGTGCCGCAGCCCGAAGGCCTGGCCATGGACAACAGCGGCAATATCTACATCGTCTCCGAGCCCAACCTGTTCTACAAATTCGCGCGTAAGCGCCGCTGAACGCGGCCAGGCGCAGCCGCTCAGCTGTCGGCCCCATACACCTCCAGCCCCAGCTGGATCACGGTGGCGACCTGCTCGCCGACCTCGGCGCGGAACTCCGCCTCGGCCTGGCTGACGGCACGTTCAAAGGCCTGCAGCCACAGCAGGCCGGTCTCGGTAAAGCGCACGGTGCGGGCGCGGGCATCGCGCGGGTCGCGCTCGCGGGTCACCAGGTTCCAGGCTTCGCACTGGTCCACCAGCTGGGCCATGGCCTGCTTGCTCATGCCGGCGCGCGCTGCCAGATCCACCAGGCGGTCGCCGGCCAGCGACAGGTGGCGGGTGATGTGGATGTGGGCGGCGCTCACCTGGTCGCGCTCGGCCAGGTGCGACAGCGCCAGCGGCACGGCCTCGTCCTGGGCCATCAGCTGCAGCACGCGGGCATCAAAACGGCGCATCGCATGGCCCAGCAGCCGGCCCATATGGGTCAGGCGCCAGCTGTCGTCGGGCAGATGGGGCAGAAGAATGGGCATGGTGAGCAGGCCTGCAATGGCTGAAAAGGGCTGAAGTCGCTATTGTACATATAGTCAACTAAACTGACTAAAAAAGTACTTCTATAAAATATACCCATCCCATAAACTACTGTTCAAGCATCCAGGCTGTATATGCAAACAGCTGGATCTCCAGATCGAAGACATGACCATCAAACGCAAGGAGAAATCCATGAACGCCACCGCCACCAAACCCGAAGCCAACAGCGAAAAAGCCAAGGCGCTGGCCGCCGCCCTGGCCCAGATCGAAAAGCAGTTCGGCAAGGGCACCATCATGAAGCTCGGTGAAGGCGAAGCGGTGTCGGACATCCAGGTGGTGTCCACCGGCTCGCTGGGCCTGGATATTGCACTGGGCGTTGGCGGCCTGCCGCGCGGCCGGGTCATCGAGATCTACGGCCCGGAGTCCTCGGGCAAGACCACCTTGACCCTGCAGGTGATTGCCGAGATGCAAAAGCTGGGCGGCACCTGCGCCTTTATCGATGCCGAACACGCGCTGGACACCAGCTATGCCCAAAAGCTGGGCGTGAACCTGGGCGATATCCTGATCAGCCAGCCCGACACCGGTGAGCAGGCGCTCGAGATCGTCGACAGCCTGGTGCGCTCCGGCGCGGTGGACCTGATCGTGGTCGACTCGGTCGCCGCGCTGACCCCCAAGGCCGAAATCGAAGGCGAAATGGGCGACCAGCTGCCCGGTCTGCAGGCCCGCCTGATGAGCCAGGCACTGCGCAAGCTCACCGCCACGATCAAGAAGACCAACTGCATGGTCATCTTCATCAACCAGATCCGCATGAAGATCGGCGTGATGTTCGGCAGCCCCGAAACCACGACCGGCGGTAATGCGCTGAAGTTCTACGCCTCGGTGCGCCTCGATATCCGCCGCACCGGCACCATCAAGCGCGGCGATGAGGCCATCGGCAACGAGACCAAGGTCAAGGTGGTCAAGAACAAGGTCTCGCCCCCGTTCAAGACGGCCGAGTTCGACATTCTGTTTGGCGAAGGCATCTCGCGCGAAGGCGAAATCCTGGACATGGGCGTCACCGCCCGCATCATCGAGAAAAGCGGTGCCTGGTACGCCTACAACGGCGAGAAGATTGGCCAAGGCCGTGACAACTCGCGTGAGTTCCTGCGCGAAAACCCCGACCTCGCCATCGAGATCGAGAACAAGGTGCGCGAGAGCCTGAACATCAGCCTGCGCCCCGCCGAAGACGGCGTGGTGGACGGCCCGGTAGCGACCGGCACCGAAGGCTGATCGCGCCCTAAGAGCGAACGCTGAGAATGGCTGCTTGTGCACAGAAGCTGTGCGCAAGCAGCTATTTGTTTTATAGCAATTTGATCCGATGTCTTTCAGCAAACTCTCCCTCAAGGGCCGGGCGCTGCGCTATCTGGCGCAGCGCGAGCATTCGCGCGCAGAGCTGCTGGCCAAGCTCGGCCCCCATGTGCAAGAGGGCGATGACCTAGCGGCCATCCTCGACGAGCTCGAAGCCAAGGGCTTTATCTGCGCCCAGCGCGTGGTGGACAGCGTGATCCACACCAAGGCTGCCCGCTATGGCGCCAGCCGCGTGCTGCAGGAGCTGCGCCACAAAGGCGTGGATGCCCCGCTGATCGCCGATGCCCGCGAGCGCCTGCGCAGCACCGAGCTGCAGCGTGCCCGCGAGGTCTGGCAACGCCGTTTTGGCGCGCCGCCCGAGAGCCCGCAGGAGCGGGCCAAGCAGATGCGCTTTCTGGCCAGCCGGGGGTTTGGCGGCGATGTGGTGCGCCAGGTGCTGCGCGGCGGAGATGGCGATTAGCCGCTGAAGAGTGCCCCGCCGGGCTGCGCAGATGTGCGGCCCACAAAGCCCCAGCCACGCGGCCCGTGCCCCGGCTGGGCGACAATGGCGGCCATGAGCACCGCCGAACAGCCCAACAACCCCCTCCATGGCCTGACCCTGGAGCACATCCTGAACGAGCTGGTCGCGTACTTTGGCTGGGAAGAGCTGGGTGAGCGCATCCCCGTGCGTTGTTTTTGCCTGGACCCGAGCATCAACTCCAGCCTGCGTTTTTTGCGCAAAACGCCCTGGGCGCGCGAGAAGGTCGAGGGCCTGTACCTGTTCATGCTGCGCGAGAAAAGGCGCAGCGGCGGCTGAGGCCTCATTGCCCGCAGTGCGGCGGCGCCCTTGCTGTGCAGCGCTGTCCTACTTGCAGGTGGGCTGTGAGCCGCTAGGCTAGTCGTCTGTGCAAACAGGAGACCGACGATGACCGCAAAAAATACCGTATGCCTCTGGTACCAGGGCGATGCGCTCGATGCCGCGCAGTTCTATGCCCAGACTTTTCCGGACAGCGCCGTGGGCGCGGTACACCGCGCGCCGGGTGACTACCCCGATGGCCGGCAGGGCGATGTGCTGGTGGTGGAGTTCAACGTGGCGGGCATTGCCTGCATTGGGCTGAACGGCGGGCCGCATTTTCAGCACAATGAGTCCTTTTCCTTCCAGATCGCCACGGATGACCAGGCCGAGACCGACCGCCTGTGGAACGCCATCGTCAGCCATGGCGGGCAGGAAAGCGCCTGTGGCTGGTGCAAGGACCGTTGGGGCATCTCCTGGCAAATCACGCCCCGCATGCTGACTGCAGCCATGTCCGACCCCGACCGCGCCGCGGCCAAGCGCGTGTTCGAGGCGATGATGGGCATGACCAAGATCGATATTGCCGCGCTGGAAGCGGCACGCAAAGGCTGAATATTCAGCGCGGGCGCTGTCCCGCGTGGCGCTTCCCGCGTGGCGCTATTTGCTGCGGGTACACCACCAGCAGATCAGCGAGCCGGCCGTTACCAGCATCACCCCCTGCCAAAAGCTCCAGGTCGGCTGCACCTGCAGCCAGACCGTGCCGACCAGCGCGGAGAGCACGGGGGTGAAGTAGGAGCCCACGGCCATCACCGTAAGGTTGCCGGCGCGCAGGCCGTGGTCCCAGCAGCTGTAACCCAGCGCGGTGAGGCCGCTGAGCATGCACAGCTGCACGATGGCCGGCAGCGACAGCTGCAGCGCCGGCTCATCGCTGAGCGCGTACTTGACCCAGAGTACCGCGCCCACGGCCCAGAGAAAGGCCGGCAGCGCGTTGGCGCCATGGGCATAGCGCTTGGCGATGACCGAGTAGCAAGGCCAGAGCCAGGCGGCCGAGAACGCCAGGCCATAGGCGAGCGGATTGCTTTGCACATTGGCCCAGAGGCTGGCGATGGACAGCGCGCTGTCGCCCTTGAGCACCAGCACAATGCCGGCCATGGCCAGCAAGACCCCCGGCACCAGGCCGAAGCGAAAGCGCTGCAGCCCAAAGGCTGTCGCCAGCACAATCGTCAGGCTGGGCCACAGGTAGTTGATCATGCCCAGCTCCAAGGTCTGGCCCCGGTTGCTGGCAAAGCCCAGCGACAGCGACAGCGCGATCTCGTAGAGCACAAACAGCAGGCCGCAGCCCCAGAGGTAGGCCGGGTGCATGGCGCGCAGCTGCGCCAGGCGCGGGCGGCCAAAGCGCAGCGTGACCAGCAAGGCTCCCAAGCTGAACACCGCCGCCGCCCCGCCAATGGGGCCCAGGTGCTCGGCCACGCTGCGAAACAGGCCCACCGAGGTGGACCAGCACAGCACGGCCGACAGGCCAATCAGGGTGGCGCGTTGCGAAGGGACCTGGGCGGGGGAGATCGGAGAGGAAGACATGGGCGCGCGGTGGATGCAGGGAAAGCTGCGAAAAGCAGCCTTGCATCCTAGCTGGAAAAGCGCAGCTCTGCAGGCAGACGGCCAGCGGACCGCAGCCACACCCGGCAGCCACGCTGGCGGTGTCGTTTCCGAGGGGTGAAGAAATCAGCGATTAGCTGATATGGCTGCCAAAGACCAGCGCGGCAGCGATGGTCGCCACCACGGTGAGCACGGCAAATGCGATCAGGCCACGCAGCTCCAGGCGCTTGTCGGCCTCTTGCTCGGCGGCGGTGGGGATATGGTTGGGGCGGGAGTAGTCCATGGGCAGCTCGGAAAAAACACGGGCAACCCGCCCACTATAGTGCGGCGCGCGCTTTTGGCCATGGCGCGCCACCTAGGTGTTTGCATGTGTATACAAAGGCTGGCGATGCCGCCCCGCGTTGGCACTGGCAAGCGCGGGCAGGTGCTTAGCCCGCCAGCTTTTTGCCATCGGCCGGCCCCGGGCTGCGGGTGGCCCACCAGCACACCAGCGAGCCCAGCGTGACCAGGGCCACGCCCTGCCAAAAGCTCCAGGACGGCTGCACCTGCAGCCAGAGCGTGCCGACCAGCGCAGACAGCACGGGGGTGAAGTAGGAGCCCACGGCCATCACCGTGAGGTTGCCGGCGCGCAGGCCATGGTCCCAGCAGCTGTAGCCCAGGGCGGTCAAGCCGCTGAGCAGGCCCAGCTGCAGCAGTGCGGGCAGGCTAAAGCGCAGCGGTGGCTCGGGGCTGAGCGCGTACTTGATCCAGAGCACGGCGGCGACGGCCCAGAGAAAGGCCGGCAGTGCATTGGCGCCCTGGGTGTAGCGCTTGGACACCACCGAATAGCAGGGCCAGAGGCAGGCCGCGCACAGCGCCAGCGCATAGGCCAGCGGGTTGCTTTGCACATTGGCCCAGAGGCTGGCCAGGGACAGCGCATTGTCGCCCTTGACCACCAGCACAATGCCGGCCATCGACAGCAGCACGCCCGGCACCAGGCCGGCGCGAAAGCGCTGCAGGCCCAGCACCGTGGCCATCACCAAGGTCAGGCTGGGCCAGAGGTAGTTGATCATGCCCAGCTCCAGCGTCTGGCCCCGGTGGCTGGCCCAGCCCATCGACAGCGAAAAAGCGATCTCGTTGAGCACAAACAAGAGGCCGCAGCCCAGCAGATAGGCCGGGTGCATGGCCTTGAGCTGTGCGGCGCGCGGCAGGCCAAAGCGCCAGGTCACCAAGAAGGCGCTGAGCGAGAACACGCAGGCGGCCCCGCCGATCGCCCCCAGGTGTTCGGCAACGCTGCGGAACAGGCTCACCAGTGCAGACCAGCAGAGCACGGCAGAAAGCCCAATCAGCGTCGCGCGCTGGCTGGGCACAAGGGAAGGGGTGGACATGGAGAAGAGGGGATGCAGACGAGGGCGGCTCGCATCCTAGCGGCTATTGGGCGGCCCTGATGGGGCCAAGGGCTTGGCATCGCAAAACACTCGGATATGGCGCCAGTGGCGCCAGTGGTGGCTTTGCAGCGGCCCAGCGTTCAGCTGCCTGGCCGGCCCCATGTACCCGGGTTGGTCAGTAGCCGCGCACCCGGTCAAAGCAGTTGTCCAGCGCCTGCCCGGCCTGCCACTGCGCCATCGACAAGGCCACCTGGCGCGCCTTGGCGCGGCGGCTGGCGCTGGCGGCGATATGGGGCGTGAGGATGACGCGGGGGTGCGTCCACAGCGGCGAATCGGCCGGCAAGGGCTCGGGCTCGGTCACATCCAGCAGCGCAGCGCCCAGCTGGCCGCTGTCGAGCGCGGCCACCAGGTCGGCGCTGTGGAGCTGCGTGCCCCGGCCAGCATTGACCAGCTGGGCGCCGGTGGGCAACTGGGCAAACAGCTGGGCATTGAGAATGCCCCGGGTTGCCGGCGTATCGGGCAGCAGGCAGATGAGCACCTGGCTGCTGCGCAAGAACGCGGCCAACTCGTCCTGGCCGCAGTAGCTGGTCACGCCCTCGATCTGCTTGCGCGTTTGCGACCAGCCCTGCACCGGGTAGCCCACGGCGCGCAGCATCTGCGCCGCTGCAGCGCCCAGGGTGCCCAGGCCCAGGATACCCACGCGCAGCTCGCTGGCCACATAGGGCGGGTTGAACTCGATCCACTGCTGCTGGCGGTGTTGGGCCAACGCGCGCGGCATGTTTTTTTGCAGCATCAAGGTGGCCATCAGGCAGAACTCGGCCATGCGCTGCTGCGACTCGCCCGTCACCATGCGCACGATGGGCAGCGCTGGCGGCAGTTCGCTATCGGCCAGGATATGGTCCACACCAGCGGCCGAGCTGAAGATGGCCTTGAGCTGCGGAAAGCGGGCCAGCGCGCCAGTCTCGGGCTCCCAGACCATCGCGAAATCCACCAGGCTGAGATCGGCGGGTGGCGTGTTCCAGTCATGCACCACCACATGCGGCGCAAATTCGGCAAACAGGGCCGTCCATTCCGGGATCGCAGCGCTGCCGCCGCTTTTGATGATGAGGTGCAAGGGAGTGCTGGAGGCCATGGCGGGGGGCGTTGAAGTGCAGAAAAACGGAAGGTGACAGGGCTGGGCTTACATCGAGCGGGTGCGGTCCCCGGTGGAGATCGCATGCATCGGGTGGCGCAAGGTCGGGTCAAAGGGGTTGATCTGCGCGCTCAAGGTCTTGGCTTCGCGCAGCAGCATGTCGCGCACGATGGGCAGGCGCTCGTCGCTCAGGCGTGCGGTGTGCGTGCCGATCGACAGGGCCGCGACCACCTGGCCACCCCGGTCAAACACCGGCACGGCCAGGCCGGCCATGCCTTCGAGCAGGCCGGAGTTCTTGGCGGTATAGCCCTGGCGGTGCGCCTTGTCGATCTCGGTGCGCATGTAGACCTCGTCATAGACGTTGTAGTGCTGCATGCGCGGCAGGTTGAAGCGCAGCACCTCCTCGCGCTCGGCCTCGGGCAGGTTGGCCAGGATGACCAGCGAGCCCTGGCCCACGCCCAGCGCCACGCGCCCGCCGATATCGCCGGTAAAGGTGCGGATCGGGAACTGGCCTTCGATGCGGTCCAGGCAGACCGCGTCAAAGCCCGAGCGCACCATCAGGATCACCGTGTCATTGAGGCTGGCGCACAGGCGCAGCAACACTGGGCGCGCCAGGCTGCGCAGGTCGCTCACCGCACCGGCCTGGGCGGCCAGCGAGAACAAATCCAGGCTCAGCCGGTAGAGCTTGTGCACCTGGTCCTGCTCGACCATGCCCTCCTGGATCAGCCCCTGCAGCAGCCGGTGCGTGGTGGCCTGGGTCAGGCCGATTTCCTTGGCCAGGTGGGTCACGCGCACGCCTTCGGTCTGGTGCGCGGCGAGCGCGCGCATCACCAAAAAGCTGCGGTGCAGGGTGCCGCGCTGGTGGCTGTTGTCCTCAGAGGTGTCGGTGCTCATGGTTTTTCGGAATAAAAATTCGGTACATTTGATTTTTATTCCATTTATCGGAATAAATCAAATTTATCTTCCATTATCAGTGTTTACACCGTGTGTGGATTCAAACCACATTCCGAAAATAGACAAATAGTTGCAAATGTCGTTCATCCGTGCGACATGGCCGACGGGCCCCGCAACCCTGTGCCACCGAGGTGATTTCCATGAGTTTTCTGCGTCTCCACAACGTCTCCAAACAGTACGGCCCCAACCGGGTGGTCAGCCAGTTCAACCTGGATGTGCAAAAGGGCGAGTTCGTCTCCTTGCTCGGCCCCTCGGGCTGCGGCAAGACCACGAGCTTGCAGATGATTGCTGGCTTTGTAGATGTGACCGAAGGCCGCATTGAGCTCGACGGCAAGGACATCACCCGCGCCAAGGCCAATGAGCGCGGCCTGGGCATCGTGTTCCAGACCTATGCGCTGTTCCCGCACATGACCGTGCGCGAGAACGTCGAGTTCGGCCTGGAGATGCGCAAGGTGGCGCAGCCCGAGCGCAGCGAGCGTGCCAGCGAAGCGCTGGCCCTGGTGCACCTGGGCCCCTATGCCGACCGCTACCCGCGTGAACTCTCGGGCGGCCAGCGCCAGCGCGTGGCACTGGCCCGGGCGCTGGTCATCAAGCCACCGGTGCTGCTGCTCGATGAACCGCTGTCCAACCTCGATGCCAAGCTGCGCGAGGAGATGCAGTTCGAGCTGCGCGAGATCCAGCGCAAGGTGGGCACGACCACCATCATGGTCACGCATGACCAAAGCGAAGCCATGTCGATCAGCGACCGCGTCGTGGTGATGGAAGCCGGCCGCATCACCCAGGTGGACACGCCGCATACGGTGTACGAGCACCCGCACAACGCCTTTATCTCCACCTTTGTCGGCAAGGCCAACCTGCTGCAGGCCACCGTGCATGCCCAGGGCGGCCAGTGGCTGGCGCATGTGGGCGATGTGCAGATGGCGGTGCAGGATGTGCCCGCCGCAGCGGCCAGCCACGGCACGCGTTTGCTGCTGGGCCTGCGCCCCGAGAAAATCCAGCTGTCGGCCATTTCGCCCGGCCGCACCCAGGGTACCGTGCGCGAGCGCTTCTTCCTGGGCAATCTCTGGCTCTACACGGTGGAATGCCCGCTGGGCAGCATCACCGTGACGGCGGCCAACGATGGCGAGGCGCCCCACCAGGTGGGCAGCCAGGTGGGTATTGACTGGTCCGACCGCAATGTGCGCCTGATCGCTGGTGACGGGGTGGCCGCATGAGCGAGCGCCGCACCTGGGCCCCCTGGGCCATGAGCGCTCCGGCGCTGCTGCTGTTTGCGGTGATGCTGGCCGTGCCGCTGCTGCTGACCACCATCCTGTCCTTCAATGCCTACCACGTGGACACCGGTCCGGTCGCGGGCAGCTTCACGATCGAGCACTATGTGCACATCGTCACCGACAGCTACTACTACGAGATCTTCTGGCGCACCTTGTGGATCTCGGGCCTGGTCACTTTGATCTGCATCGCCATCGGCGCGCCCGAGGCCTACATCCTGAGCAAGATGCGCGCGCCCTGGCGCTCCATCTTCTTGCTGATCATCCTGGCGCCGCTGCTGATTTCCGTGGTGGTGCGGGCCTTTGGCTGGAGCATGCTGCTGGGCCCCGAGGGCCTGATCAACGATATCTTCCGCCTGGTGGGCATCGGCCCGGTCAAGCTGCTCTACAACGAGACGGCCATCGTCATTGCGCTGGTGCATGTGATGCTGCCCTTCATGGTGATCCCCGTCTGGACCTCGCTGCAAAAGCTCGATCCTTCGGTCGAGAGCGCCTCGCTGTCGCTGGGTGCCTCGCACTTCACCACCCTGCGCCGCGTGGTGTTTCCGCAGGTGCTGCCCGGCATTCTCTCGGGCAGCCTGATTGTGTTTGGCCTGGCCGCCAGCTCGTTTGCGATCCCCGGCCTGCTGGGCGGGCGCCGGGTCAAGATGGTCGCCACCCTGATCTATGACGAGTACCTGCACGAGCTGAACTGGCCGCTGGGCGCGGCCATCGCCTTTGTGCTGCTGGCCGCCAACCTGGTGATCATGCTGGGCTGGAACCGCATGGTCGAAGGCCGCTACAAGAAGACCCTGGGCTGAGAGGCGAGGTAACTGACATGCAAAAAAACGGACCCATTGCCCTGATCTTCAACGCGCTGGTCATCATCTTCATGCTGGCGCCGCTGGTGATCGTCTGCCTGGTGGCCTTCACCCCGGCCGAGACCTTGACCCTGCCGACCACCAGCTTCTCGCTGCGCTGGTTTGAGCAGGTGCTGCACCATGCCGATTTTGTCCAGTCGTTCTGGAACAGCCTGGGCCTGGCGGTGGCGGCCGCCTCCATCTCGACGGCGCTGGCCGTGCCCGCCGCCATTGCGCTGGTGCGCTATGAGATCCCCGGCCGTGGTGCGCTGCAGGCGCTGTTCCTGTCGCCGCTGATCATTCCCCACCTGGTGCTGGGTGTGGCGATGCTGCGCATGTTCTCGCTGGTGGGTGGCCAGGGCAGCTTTGGCTGGCTGATCTTTGCCCATGCGCTGGTGGTGATGCCCTACACCATGCGCCTGGTGATGGCCGCGCTGATTGGCTTTGACCGCAGCGCCGAGCAGGCCGCGTACTCGCTGGGCGCCAGCAATGCCAAGGTGTTCAAGCGCATCACCTTGCCGATGATCCTGCCCGGTATCACCGGCGGCTGGCTGCTGGCCTTTATCAACAGCTTTGACGAGCTGACCATGTCGATCTTTGTGGTCTCGCCCAGCACGGTGACCTTGCCAGTGCGCATGTACATGTATGCCACCGAGTCGCTGGACCCGATGATGGCAGCGGTGTCGGCGCTGATCGTGTTCATCACGCTGGGGCTGATGCTCTTGCTCGACAAGGTCTATGGACTGGACCGCATCCTGATCGGCAAGCACTGATGGCACACGCAATCCCTCTTTTGCCGGCCGGCCAGCTGCAGCGCCTCAAGGAGCAGGGTCGCCAGCCGCTGCAGTTTGTGCTCAACGGTCAGCCGGCCCAGGCGCTGCAGGGCGACACGGTGCTGACTGCCGTGCTGACCCAGTCCGCCCAGCTGCGCAGCCATGAGTTTGCCCATAGCCCGCGCGCCGGCTTTTGCATGATGGGCGCCTGCCAGGACTGCTGGGTCACGCTGGGGGGTGAGCAGGCCGGCCGCAAGCTGCGCGCCTGCTCGACCCTGCTGCAGGCGGGCATGCAGATCTGTACCACGGCAGAGGCCGTGGCCCAGGCTACCGCCACCAATGCCAGCCAGGTGCAGCCATGATCGGCAGCGATTTCTACCTGGATGACCCCCGGCCCGCCGACGGGCCGCCCGTCATCGTGGGTGCGGGGCCTGCCGGCATCCGTGCCGCGCAAACCCTGCTGGCCCATGGCCTGCGCCCGGTCGTCATTGACGAGGCGCCCCAGGCCGGAGGCCAGATCTACCGCCGCCAGCCCGATGGCTTTGGCCGCACGCCCAAGGACCTGTATGGCTTTGAGGCCGGCCGCGCCAGCGACCTGCACCAGACCTTTGACCGCCTGCGCCCGCAGTTGGACTACCGGCCCGACACCCTCGTCTGGAACGCCCAGGGCCACAGCCTGGACCTGCTGCACACGGCGCAGCGCACCGCCAATACCCTGCGCTGGCGCGATCTGATCGTCGCCACCGGAGCCACCGACCGGGTACTGCCTTTGCCCGGCTGGACCCTGCCCGGTGTCTACACCCTGGGCGGCGCCCAGGTGGCCTTGAAGTACCAGGGCTGTGCGATTGGCGATGCGGTGGTGTTTGCCGGCACCGGCCCCTTGCTGTATCTCGTGGCCTACCAGTACGCCAAGGCCGGTGGCCGGGTGCTGGCGGTGCTGGATACGGCCCCCGCCGTGCAGCGCTACAAGGCGGCACCAGCGATGCTGGCCCAGCCGGCGGTCACCGCCAAGGGTGTGTACTTTTTGAGCTGGCTGATGTTCCACGATGTGCCGGTGCACCATGGCGTGCAGCTGCTGCGCGCCGAAGGCGCAGACCGCGTGCAGGCTATTGTGTGGAAGGATGCGCAGGGCGCCGAGCAACGTACCAACTGCAGCGCCATCGGCCTGGGCTATGCGCTGCGGCCCGAGACGCAGCTGGCCGACCTGCTGGGCTGCGAGTTCGCCTTTGCGCCCTTGCACCGCTGCTATGTGCCGCAGATCGATGCCGACCGGCGCAGCAGCGTGCCCGGCGTCTATCTGGCGGGCGATGGCGCCGGCATCATGGGGGCTGACGCGGCCGAGATGTCGGGCGAGCTGGCGGCGCTGGCTTTGCTGCAGGACCGGGGCATTGCAACCGATGCAGCGCGCCAGGCCAGGCTGCGCCAGCAGCTGGACAAGACGCAGCAGTTCCGCCAGGCGCTGGAGGTGGCGTTTCCCTTTCCCGACGACTGGGCGGCACGTGCGCCGGACGAACTGGTGGTCTGCCGCTGCGAAAACATCACGGCCGGGGAGCTGCGCGCTACCGCTGCCACCCAGCCGCAGGGCGATATCAACCGCATCAAGGCGCTGTGCCGGGTTGGCATGGGCCGCTGCCAGGGCCGCATGTGCGGGGTGGCTGCGACCGAGATCCTGGCCGATACCTTGAAGGTGCCGGTGGCGCAGATAGGCCGCATCCGGGGCCAGGCGCCGATCAAGCCCCTGCCGCTGGACATGACCGTGGTCAGCACGGACCCGGAGGCCAGCCATGGTTAAGCAACTGGCCACCGAGGTGGTGGTGATTGGTGGCGGCATCATGGGCGCGAGCACGGCGCTGTTCCTGCGCAAACGCGGCATCCAGGTGGTGGTGGTCGAGCGCGATCTCTGCGGCTCGCGCTCCAGCGGCGTCAATTTTGGTGGTGTGCGCCGCCAGGGGCGGTCGCTGGCGATGCTGCCGCTGTCGCAACGCGCCCACCAGCACTGGGGGCGCCTGACCGCGCTGATCGGCACCGAGGCCGAGTACGAGCGCTCGGGCCACTTCAAGATTGCCCGCTCGCAGGCGGATATGGAATCCCTCGTGCGCTATGCCGAGAAGACGCGCGACTGCGGGCTGGACCTGCAGCTGCTCGATGGCGCAGAGCTGCACAAGCGCTTTCCGGTCGGCGGCGCCAAGGTCGTGGGCGGCTCCTTCTGCCCGGATGATGGCCAGGCCAACCCGCGCCTGCTGTCACCGGCCTTTGCCACGGCGGCCGCGCGGGCGGGGGCCCAGGTGTTCGAGCACAGCCCCGTGCTGGACGTGGCACACAATGGCCAGCGCTTTGTGGTGCGCACGCCCGAGATGGAGATCCGCGCGAATGTGGTGGTCAACGCTGCAGGCGCCTGGGCCGGCCAGTTTGCCGAGCAGTGCGGCGAGCCGGTGCCGATGCGCATCCGGCCGCCGGCCATGGGCGTGACCGAGCCCTTGCCCTACTTTTTGCACTGGAGCCTGGGCGTGGAGGGCGGCAGCATCTACTGCCGCCAGGTGCGCCGGGGCAATGTGGTGTTTGGCGGCGGGCCCGGCCTGGTGCTGGACGACACCCGTGCGCGCAACCGCCACACCACCGTCTGGGCGCAGCTGCCGCAGCTGGTGGAGCTGCTGCCCCAGTTGAAGAACGCCCAGCTGATCCGCACCTGGAGCGGCAACGAAGGCGCCTTGCCTGACCACGAGCCCATCATCAGCGCCAGCAGCCGCCAGGCTGGCCTCTACCATGCCTTTGGTTTTGCCGGCGGGGGCTTCCAGCTCGGGCCGGGCGTGGGCGATGTGATGGCCGAGCTGATTGCCCAGGGCCGCAGCAGCACGCCGATTGATGCTTTCCGTATAGACCGATTTACCGACCCCGCATGTTCAACCTGAAAGGAACCCACATGTCTTCTTGGACGACGACCCTCAAAACTCCTGTGCGCGCCATCGCCCTGATGGCCTCTGTGGTGGCTGCGGCCAGCGCGGTGCAGGCACAGACCAAAACCATCTACATCGGCATGAATGGCGGCAACATGGAGCGCACCTACTCGCAGTTCGTGTTCCCCGCGTTCGAGAAGGCCAACAATGTCAAGGTCGTCGTGGTGCCCGGCACCTCGACCGACATCCTGGCCAAGGCCCAGGCCTCCAAGGACAAGGCCCAGATGCAGGTCATGACCCTGGATGACGGCGTGATGTACCGCGCCATCAGCATGGGCCTGTGCGAAAAGCTCAAGCCCGCTGCCGGCTACAGCGAGATCCCGGACATCGCCAAGATCAAGGACAGCGCGATTGGCCTGTCGATGGGCCTGACCGGCCTGGCCTACAACACCAAGATGTTTGCCGAAAAGGGCTGGGCTGCACCCACCTCCTGGAACGACCTGGCCGATCCCAAACTCAAGGGCAAGGTGGTTGTGCAGTCGATGCCGGCCTCGTCCTTTGGCCTGCATGCCTTTTTGATGTTCAACCGCCTCAAGGGCGGCAACGAAAAGAACGTGGACCCGGCCTTCAAGGCCTGGCCGACGACCATTGGCCCGAACGTGGTGGAGTACATCCCCAACTCGTCCAAGGTGGTGGAGATGATGCAGGCCGGTGATGCCGCCATCTTCCCCTACACCCTGACGCAGGCCGAGCTGATGAAGTCCAAGGGCATCCCGATGGAATATGTGGCGCCCAAGGAAGGCGCCGTCGTGCTGATGACCGCTATGTGCGTGCTCAACAACAACCCCGAGTCCGAGCTGGCGCAAAAGCTGGTGGAGTACCTGGTGAGCCCGGAAGCCCAGGCGCTGGCGATGGAAAACGGCAGCTACAACCCCGTGAACCCCAAGACCAAGCTGCAAGGCAAGCCAGCCGAAGAGCAGAACAAGATGAACGCCATCCTGAAGAATGCCGTGGCTGTGGATTGGGATGTGGTCAACGCCGACCGCCCCGAGTGGAACAAGCGCTGGAACCGCACGGTGGAGCGCTGATCACCGGCAGGTGCCTGGCAGGATAGTGCCCGGCATCTGGTCATCGCCCAGACAGAGAAAAGCCGCCCCATGGGGGCGGCTTTGTCGTGCTGGCGCAGCGGTGGTTTAGAGACCCAGCATCAGCTTGAGATTTTGCACTGCAGCGCCGCTGGCGCCCTTGCCCAGGTTGTCCAGGCGGGCGATGACCACGGCCTGGCGCAGCTGCTCGTTGCCGAACACGCGGATCTCCAGCTTGTTGGTGCCTGCCAGGGTATCGGCGGCCAGCTTGTTGTCGTCGGTGGGCGGCAGCACCTGCACCCATTGCTCGTCCTGGTTGGTCTTGGCGTAGTGGGCGGCCAGGGCGTTGTGCAGATCGCTCAGCAGCGGCTTGCCGGGCAACTCATCGAGGTGCAGCGGCAGCTGCACCAGCATGCCCTGGGCAAAGTTGCCGACCGCAGGAATGAACACCGGGCGGCGGGTCAGGCCGGTGTATTTCAGGATTTCGGGGATGTGCTTGTGCGTCAGGCCCAGTGCATAGGCTTCATACGGCGCGGCACCGCCGGCCTCGTAGGCTTCCATCATCTGGCGGCCGCCACCGGAGTAGCCGGACACCGAAGGCAGTGCCAGCGCGGCATCGGCGGGGACCAGGCCGGCATCGATCAGCGGGCGCAGGACGGCGATGGCGCCGGTGGCATAGCAGCCGGGGTTGGAGACACGTTTGGCCGCTTGCACGGCGCTTTTCTGGCCAGCGCTCAGCTCGGGGAAGCCATAGACCCATTGGTCGTTGACGCGGTGGGCGGTGGAGGCATCGATGATGCGGATGCTGCGGCCGGTTTCCTGCTCGATGGCGTCGACCATGGCCGTGGTGTCCTTGGCGGCATCGTCGTGCAGGCAGAGGATGACCAGGTCCACGCCAGCGATCAGCGCGCGCTTGGCCTCTGGCTCCTTGCGCAGCTCGGGCGCAATGCTTACCAACTCCACGCCGGGCATATCCACCAGGCGTTCGCGAATCTGCAAACCGGTGGTGCCAGCTTCGCCGTCGATAAACACTTTTGCCATTGCCATCACTCCTGCTGCGGGTTGGCGCCTGCGGGGCTGCGGGCGCTTGAGGTTCGGGAAAGTGCTTATTGTCATACAAAGCGGCGCAATGCGTGCAGGAGGATGGCAAATTTGCAGTCCGGTCTGACCAAGGCTTGTGCGATGCACTGGACATGCTGTTTTTGGGCCTGTGATGGCCCGGTGCTGTCCCAAAGCGCAGTGCGCACTAGCGCAAAAATGTGTCAGCACCGGGCGGCTGTGCCAAAAATCCTGCACCGCTCGGGTATTTATCGACAACTTTTACGCGGGCCTCCGACAGGCATTGACTGCCTTGGCTGACAGACCTGGTGCACGGAGACGACTGCCCAACATGGCTGGTTAGCTATACAAATAATAGCTATATGCATTCCGGCGGCGGACAAACCCCGGAAGCGCATTGGGGCTCCTGCAGGCGCTGCCCCCCATGGCGCAGTGCAGCATGGTAAATTCGCGGACTGCCAGGCCTTCTGCCTTGTTTGCGAATTCTTTGTTCTGCGCGCTCGGCCGCCGGGTTTTTTCCCATTTTGTTTTACTGAGAGACATCATGAAAATTCATGAATACCAAGGCAAGGAAATCTTGCGTCAGTTCGGCGTGCCCGTTCCGCGCGGTATCCCCGCCTTCACTGTGCAAGAAGCAGTGGAAGCAGCACAGAAGCTGGGCGGCCCCGTGTGGGTGGTGAAGGCCCAGATTCACGCAGGTGGCCGCGGTAAGGGCGGTGGCGTGAAGGTTGCCAAGACCATCGACGACGTGAAGGCGCTGTCCGAGCAAATCCTCGGCATGCAGCTGGTGACCCACCAGACCGGCCCTGAAGGCCAGAAGGTGCGCCGCCTGTACATCGAAGACGGTGCCGACATCCAGCAGGAATACTACCTGTCTGCCGTGACCGACCGTGGCACGCAGAAGGTGGCCTTCATCGCTTCGAGCGAAGGCGGCATGGACATCGAGGAAGTGGCACACAGCACTCCCGAGAAGATCATCACCGTGCTGGTCGACCCCATTGCCGGCTTCACGCAAGCCAATGGTGAAGAACTGGCCAAGGGCATCGGCATGCCTGCTGATTCGGTGGCCCAGTTCATCGACATCTGCCA
Organism: Comamonas sp. B-9; assembly: GCF_000410635.1. NCBI lineage: Bacteria > Pseudomonadati > Pseudomonadota > Betaproteobacteria > Burkholderiales > Comamonadaceae > Comamonas > Comamonas sp. B-9. The sequence continues at coordinate 19,165 of NZ_KE148563.1, read as the reverse complement.
AAAGCTGTACAAGTGCTACATGGACACGGACGCATCGCTGGTTGAAATCAACCCGCTCAACCGTGACTCCAAGGGCAACGTGATTGCACTGGACTCCAAGTTCAACTTCGACCCCAACGCGCTGTTCCGTCACCCAGAACTGGTGGCCCTGCGCGATCTGGACGAAGAAGATCCTGCTGAAGTGGAAGCTTCCAAGTTCGACCTGGCCTACATCAGCCTGGACGGCAACATTGGCTGCCTGGTGAACGGCGCTGGCCTGGCCATGGCCACGATGGACACCATCAAGCTGTTCGGCGGCGAGCCTGCCAACTTCCTGGACGTGGGCGGCGGTGCCACCCCCGAGAAGGTCACCGAAGCCTTCAAGATCATGCTCAAGAACCCCAAGGTCAAGGGCATTCTGGTCAACATCTTCGGCGGCATCATGAAGTGCGACACCATCGCTACCGGCGTGATCACCGCTTGCAAGGCGGTGAACCTGAGCGTGCCACTGGTGGTGCGCATGAAGGGTACCAACGAAGAGCTGGGCAAGAAGATGCTGGCCGAATCGGGCCTGCCCATCATCTCGGCCGACACCATGGCCGAAGCCGCCACCAAGATCGTTGCCGCAGTGAAGTAAGCCCTGGAGAACACACATGTCTATCTATATCAATAAAGACACCAAAGTCATTACCCAAGGCATCACGGGCAAGACCGGCCAGTTCCACACTGAAAAGTGCCAGGAATACGCGAACGGCAAGAACTGCTTCGTCGCTGGCGTGAACCCCAAGAAGGCTGGCGAAAAGATTTTCGACATCCCTATCTACGGTTCGGTCAAGGATGCTGCCAAGGACACCGGTGCCACCGTGTCCGTGATCTATGTGCCACCTGCAGGCGCTGCTGCTGCGATCTGGGAAGCCGTGGAAGCCGACCTGGACCTGGCCATCTGCATCACCGAAGGCATCCCCGTGCGCGACATGCTGGAAGTGCGCAACAAGATGAAGGCCAAGGAAGCGGCTGGCGGCAAGAAGACCTTGCTGCTGGGCCCCAACTGCCCAGGCCTGATCACCCCCGGTGAAATCAAGATCGGCATCATGCCCGGTCACATCCACAAGCCAGGCCGCATCGGTGTGGTGAGCCGTTCGGGCACCCTGACCTATGAAGCCGTGGCACAGCTGACCGAACTGGGCATTGGCCAGTCTTCGGCTGTCGGTATCGGTGGCGACCCCATCAATGGTCTCAAGCACATCGACGTGATGAAGGCGTTCAACGACGACCCGAACACCGACGCTGTGATCATGATCGGCGAAATCGGCGGTCCAGACGAAGCTGAAGCCGCTCTCTGGTGCAAGGCCAACATGAAGAAGCCTGTGGTGGGCTTCATCGCTGGTGTGACTGCCCCTCCCGGCAAGCGCATGGGCCACGCTGGCGCGCTGATCTCCGGCGGCGCCGACACGGCAGATGCCAAGCTGGCCATCATGGAAGAGTGCGGTTTCACCATCACCCGCAACCCATCCGAAATGGGCCGCCTGCTGCAAGGCCTGCTGAAGTAAGCAAAATTACGCATGCCAGGGGCTGCGTGCCCCGCTAAACTGCGTACTCCATAAAAAGAAGACGCCAGATCGTTCAGGTCTGGCGTCTTTATTCATAACTACGGAGCGCAACATGGATTACGTCAATCATCCCGACTTCTGGATCGGGCTGGTCAAGATCATCTGGATCAACATCATTCTCTCGGGCGACAACGCCGTTGTCATCGCGCTCGCAGCGCGCTCCCTGCCCCCTGAACAACAACGAAAAGCCATCATGTTCGGCTCCGGCGCCGCCGTGGTGCTGCGCATCTTGCTGACCGTGGTGGCGGCCAAGCTCTTGGAGCTGTCCTTCCTGCAGATCGTTGGCGGTTGCCTGCTGCTGTGGATTGGCCTGCAACTGCTCACCAGCCATGACGAAGAAGAGGGCGCGGGCAAGGGCACCGGCACGATGATGGCCGCCATCCGCACCATCCTGATCGCCGACCTGGTGATGAGCCTGGACAACGTGATTGCCGTGGCGGCTGCTGCTGGCGGCAATATGCTGCTGCTGATCCTGGGCCTGGCGATTTCGATCCCGCTGGTGGTCTTTGGCTCCACCTTGATGATCAAGCTGATGGAGCGCTTCCCGGTCATCGTGATTCTGGGCGCTGGCCTCATTGGCTGGGTGGGTGGCGAGACCATCATGAATGACAAGCTGCTGCACGGCTTTGTCGCAGCCAACCCTTCCTTGCACTACCTGGCTGCCGCTGCGGGCGCCGCCCTGGTGGTGGGCCTGGGGCTGTGGCTGCAAAAGCGCAATACAGCGCCTGCGCACTGACCGGCTCACGCCATCATCCCAACACAAAGCGCCTTCGGGCGCTTTTTGCATTTCTGCGCAGGGCTGCAGAGATGGTGCTTCGTCAAGAGGAAACAGCGCCTGCAGCAGCCAACGCATTGATCAGCATCAGCTTCTGAGAGGAATCAAGGGTAAACCCGTAACCAAAATCCGGTAGCACCCAACACATCGTGATCCTTTGTCAACCGCGTATCGAAAATGTCATTTGTATAGCTTATGTGCATATAATCGTGACGAGGTTTATCAATATGCCAAGACTCATAGTTTCATTAGATGGAGTGGTGATCCAGGACTACATGCTGACGGAGTCCAGGGCCACCCTGGGGCGCCGTTCCACCAACGACATCGTGCTGACCGACATGGCGGTCAGCGGCGAGCATGTGGCGTTCACCTATGAGAAGAAGATCGGCATCGTTGTCGTCGAAGACCTGGGCAGCACCAATGGCACCAAGGTCAACGGCTTGAAGGTGCGCCGCCAGGTGCTGCAAAGCGGCGACCTGCTGGACATCGGCAAATGCCGCATCCGCTTTTTGATGAACTCTCTCGTGCCCGAAAGCCATTACATGCATGCCAGCGAAGCCGGCAGCCTGACCGCCAAGCCCGCCCATGCCGACCACGGCGAAGACAGCCCCACGGTCCCCGCCGACTTCCCCCCTGCCGAAGAGCAGCCCTACACCCCCAGCCCCTACCTGCGCGCCGTCAGCGGCGCCAGCGAAGACATCATTCTGTCCAAGGTCGTCACCACCGTCGGCCGCCCCGGTATCGCCGTCGCTGCACTGACCAAGCGCGGCAAGGGCTATATCGCCACCAAGGTTGACGGCTCGGCCGATGTGGTGCTCAACGGCCAGGCGCTCAATGGCGCAGGGCTGTCGATGCACAAGGGAGACAGGATTGAGCTGGCGGGGATGGCTTATGAGTTTTGGACCTAGGGCTCTGGGTCTTGGGCTTGCATAGACAGGGCCTACACAAATGCTGCGGCACCTTTGGGTGCCGTTTCTGTTTCTGCTTCCCATGCTCTTAGCATGCACAGTCGTTCATCGGGTGACAAAAATGGCAGAAATCTTGGCTTGCTGACATTTATGAACGTCTTGCACAATAAGTTAACAAAACGCCGCATTTTTGTCAGTCGAGGCCGCGAGGTGCGTAGACGCCAAAAGTTGGCACAGCACTTGCAATAAGTGATGCACGCCAAGTCGCTCGACAAGGCTACCTAATCACTGGTTACATAGAGAGGATTCAACATGCTGCATAAGATGCAAAAGGGTTTCACCCTGATCGAACTGATGATCGTTGTGGCGATTATCGGTATTTTGGCTGCTATCGCACTGCCTGCTTATCAAGATTACACTATTCGTACGAAGATTTCGGAAGGCGTCATTGCGGGCAGCTCTGCTAAAGGTTTGATGTCTGAAGCGTTTCAGACGGATGGCACCGCAGGATTGACCGCTGCTGCCACTGCCTACATGGCAAATCCAAATCAAAAGGCTGAAGCTTCGTCAAAGTTCGTGGATGATGTCACTATTGCTACTGATACTCCATGGAATATCACTGTCGCAATCAAAGCAACCGCAGGCAATGGTATTCCAACTGGATTGAATACCCAGACTATTACTTTTACGCCCAACGTGCAGAATGCAGCTCCTACCGCTGCATCCAAGGGCGCTATTGACTGGGCTTGTGCTTCGGATTCTAATCAAACTGCGACCAGTCGTGGTCTTGCAAGCGTAGTTGCTGGTACACTTCCTGCAAAGTACGCTCCTGCAGAATGCCGTTAAAACTGACGACGTAAGGAAATAAAAAAGGGGCTTTGCCCCTTTTTTTATTTTCAAAATACTCTTTAATCTATGCGTTGACGAGATAGTTTTAATGCGTATCAAATTTTCTTTAAAGCTTGCATTCCGGCATTTTTATATTTCGATTGTAGTTGCCTGTATTACGGCGTTCTTTATTTTTAAATTTATTTATCCTTGGCCGACAGATAATATTTTGGGTGTATGGAGAATATATTCTATTCTTCTTATGGTTGATGTTGTATCAGGGCCCCTTTTGACATTGGTAGTCGCATCACCTCATAAATCTCGCAGGGAGTTGATTATAGATATTTCTGCGATTGCAATGATTCAGGCGCTGGCATTAGTGTATGGATTGTATACACTTTATGTTTCTCGTCCCGTGGCATTTGTTTTTGAGCAGGATAGAGTCGTTGTTGTTGCTCGAAATGAAATTCTTGAAGAAAATTCTGAAAAAAGTGATTCCTCTAAGTTGGATAAGTGGGGTGTCCGCTGGTTCAACTCGAGGATAGAAGGTAACGGAGTTGATAAGCTTAAAAGCTTGGAATTTTCGTTGCAAGGAGTTTCTCCCGCTATGCGACCAGAAACATGGTCAGCTTGGGATTGGAATGATGCCAAGTTGCAGTCGACACTGCGTCCGTTGATGAGTATGAGTGCGGATCAGAAAGAAAAACTTTCCGCGCTGAGAGGGGGGATATATATGGGTAAGGATGAAATGGTTTATTTGCCGATGGTTTCATCAAAAAATTTGGAGTGGATTGCTGTCTTTGATAAGAATGGGGTTTGGCTGGATGCGCTTCCGGTAGATGGTTTTTTAAGGTAAAGACTTTTTGATAAGGTGTTTATATATCGGAGATTTCAGCATTCTGCGATTTTCCTCCATGCTTCTCCCGTAAACTAACCCCTTCCATCACCATCCCCTTATCCACCGCCTTGCACATGTCATAAATAGTCAGCAGTGCGACCTGCACCGCGGTCAAGGCTTCCATCTCCACCCCAGTAGGCCCAACAGTTTCGGTTCTGACTTCACAGCGAACCGCATTCTTTTCGGGTAACAGCTCAAAATCCACCGCCACCTTGGTCAGCGCAATCGGGTGGCACAGCGGTATCAGCTCACTGGTCTTCTTCGCCGCCATGATGCCGGCAATACGCGCAATACCCAGCACATCGCCTTTTTTGGCGGTGCCCGCGGCAATGATGTCCAAGGTGGCCGGCTGCATGGTGATGACACCCTCCGCAATCGCAATGCGATGGGTGTTAGGCTTGGCGCCTACATCGACCATATGGGCCTGGCCCTGGGCGTCGAAATGGGTGAGTTCAGTCATGGTGCTTTCCGTGTTCAACGTCACAAGCGGCAATACAGCATGCAACTTGTGCAGTGGTGCTTCATCATACGTGTTGGGGTGAAGGCTTGATGGCAAGGAGCCCGCTCTGGCCACCCTCTGGCTTGATTCAGATTCAGCATCTGCTGCCGCACGGAATTTTGAATGAATACATGGTTTTTTAAACGCACAGCATGCGCCCTGTTGGCCGCCCATATGGCTTCGGTGGCGGCGCTAGCCCCCCTGCAGGCGCGGGCCGACACCAGCCTGCCGGCGATGGGCGAGGGCGCCGAGATGACCACCAGCGAGGAGCGGCGCCTGGGCGATGACATTGCGCGCGAGATCTACCGCGATCCGCAGTTTCTCGATGATGCGATTCTGTATGAGTATGTCAACGGCATCTGGCAGGAGCTGATGCTGGCTGCGCGCCAGCGCGGCACCATGACGTCTGAATTGCAGGAGCGCTTTGCCTGGCAGGTGATGCTGATCCAGGATGCCACCGTGAATGCTTTTGCACTGCCTGGTGGTTTTATGGGCGTGCAGACCGGCCTGGTGGGGGTGGTGGGTAGCCGCGATGAGCTGGCCTCGGTGCTGGCCCACGAGATGAGCCACATCACCCAGCGCCATATTGCGCGCATGCTGGCGCGCCAGTCGCGCATGACGCCGGTGATGATTGCCGGCATCATCCTGGGCGCCTTGGCCGCGAGCAAGAACCCGGCTGCGGCCCAGGCGCTGATGGTGGGCAGTTCGGCCGCCACCATCCAGTCACAGCTGAACTTCTCACGCGATATGGAGCGCGAGGCAGACCGTACCGGCATGAGCCTGATGCCGCCTGCCGGCTACTCGCAAGCGGGTTTTGTCAGCATGTTCGAGAAGCTGCAGCAAGCCAACCGCATGAACGACAATGGCAGCTGGCCGTATTTGCGTACCCACCCGCTGACGACGGAGCGCATTGCCGACATGCAGTCACGCTTGCCCGCTGGTGCTGCACGCAAACCGCAGGACACGGGCATGGTGGCGCAGATGATGTCGGCCCGGGCGCGCATGCTGTCCAAGCCTGAGCCCCAGGTGCTGCACCAATGGCTGCAGCTGACCACGGCGGCCGATTTTGCCAACCGCTCTTTGGAGCAGCGGGCAGGTGTCTGGTATCTGGCCGCCATGTCCCAAAACCAGCTGGGGCGCCATGCCGAAGCGCTGGCTGCGTTGGACCAGCTGGACGCCACCGTGCAGGCCTATCCGGATGCGATGCGCCAGGCGCAGTTGCTGCGTGCTGATCTGGCATTGCGCAACCGGCAGCCGCAGGATGCGTTGGCGGCGCTGGCCAAGATCCAGCCGCTCAAGCTCCCAGCCAGCAAGGCGGGCAGCACCTCGGTGACGGTCAGCAATGCGATGACTGGTCTGGTCAACGAAGCGGTGATTACACAGGGCCCGGACAAGTCACTGAGCATCCAGGACAGCAGCCGCGATGTGTTGCTGCCGGAGGTCAAGGCGGTGGTAGGGGATGATGCAGGCCAGAGCAGTGACCGGCCAGAGCTGGTGCTGGCTGCGCAAGCCCTGGCACAGCTGCCTGCCACGGGTTTGACGGCCTATGACGGGGTACTGCGCCAGACCAGCAGCCGCCTGCAGACCCTGGTGGTGCAGTGGCCCAAGGATGCAGGGGCCTGGCTGGCGCTGTCCTGGGTGCTGCGCCAGCAGAACCAGCCGCTGCGCGCCATCCGTGCTGAGGCTGAGAGCCGGGCCGCGCAGTATGACTATGCCGCTGCGGTAGACCGCTTGCGCGCCGGCCAAGATATGGCGCGCAACAGCCCGAACCGCAACGACTACTACGAGGCTTCGATCATCGACACCCGCTTGCGCGAGATGCAATCACTTGCCAAGGAGCAGGCGGCCCGTAAGTGATTCGATGACCAGGCTGATGATGGAGTAGAGCACCGAGCCGATCAGCGCTGCCCAAAAGCCATGCACCACAAAGCCGCTGCCAGCGATGCCGGATGCGGCCCAGAACATCAGCGCGTTGATGACAAAGATAAACAGGCCCAAGGTGAGGATGGTGACGGGCAGGGTCAGCACGATCAGCACAGGGCGCACTATCGCATTGCACAGCCCTATCAGCAGCGCGGCAATCAACGCCGCGCCAAAGCTGCGGATTTCCACACCACTGTAGAGGTAGGCGACACAGAGCAGGGCGACCGCGGAGAGCAGCCATTTGAGGATGAGTTTCATGGCGCCAGCATAGCGGATGGCAGACGCGCTGTGTATAGGCCGGCATCCAATGATGGGTGGTTTAACGAGCCCAGCCATGAAAAAAGCGCCCGAAGGCGCTTTATGTTGGGTGGTGGGGCTGACGGCTTTACGCGCCGTCCAGCACCAAGCTGAAGCAGATACCCAAAATCCCCAGCAGCGAGCCTGCCAGCTTGGCAGGGCGTGGTACAAAGTCGGCCGATGGTGGCTCGGAGATGGCCTTGGGGCGGCGCCAGTCCAGCACTTCGGCCTCGGGGTACTCGGCGTGGAGCTGGGCGGTCATTTGCTGCACGCTCACTTCCGAGATATGGGTCGAGACGCGGGCGCGCTGCAGCTGGGTGCTTTGCGGGATCAGGCCCTCAAACAGGTTTTTGGCCCACTTGTTGCGCCACTTTTCGAGGGTGCTGCGATTGCCCCAGCGGCTGGCCCTGCGGGTGATCTTGGGGGCGCAAGCCACCAGCACCCAGTGCTCGTCGTTGATGGTTGCGCACTCGTTCAAGCGCTGCAGGGCAAAGGCGGCATCATCTACAAAGACTATTTTTACGTTCATCCAAGTGGCCTAAGTGGAGCTGGCAGCGTGGGGCTGCCAGCGGTGGTGGTAGAGGGCGGGTATGGGCTTAGTGTACGTTGGCCGCCGGGAGTTCCTTGGCTTTTTTGCTGGCCAGCCATTTGCCGAGCACCAGCACGACCAGTGCGCCCGCCGCAGCGGCTGCGTAGTGCAGGGTCTTGCTCTGGTCGATCTTGAACATCCAGGTCCACTTGTCGGGGTTGGCAAACACGGGGTCAGAGACCAGCATGCCGCCCGCGATCCAGCCCAGCAGCATGCCGCCGGCGGTGATGACCATCGGGAAGCGCTCCATCAGCTTGATGACCAACTGGCTGCCCCAGACGATGATCGGGATCGAGATCAGCAGGCCCAGGACGATGAGCAGCATGTGGTGCTCGTCACCGGCGTTCTGCGCAGCGCCGGCAATGGCGATCACGTTGTCCACGCTCATCACCAGGTCGGCAACGATGATGGTCTTGATGGCAGCAAACAGGCGGTCGCTGCCTTGGATGTTGCCATGGTCTTCGTCTTCAGGCACCAGCAGCTTGACGCCGATCCAGAACAGCAAGATGGCGCCGACAAACTTCAGGAACGGCAGCGCCAGCAGGAACATCGCGAACGCGATCAGGATGACGCGCAAGATGATCGCGCCAGCGGTACCGAAGATGATGCCTTTGCGGCGCAGGTCAGGGGGCAGCTTGCGGCATGCCAGGGCAATCACCACCGCGTTATCACCGCCCAGCAGGATGTCGATGATGATGATTTGGCCCAGTGCAATCCAGAAGGGCGCGTGCGTCAGAAAATCCAAGTCCATGTAAGCACCTAATTTTTGAAAAAGCGGCCCATGCACCATGCACAGACCAGCCAGTGGGGTGTCGTTACAAGTCAGGGAGGCGACGTGGTTCAGCGTTGGCGCCGTGATGGCCAACCGCCGGGCAGTAGCTTCGAAGACCTGTGGTGCGGCACCATGGTTTTCAAAGGTCTTGCTCAGATCATGTGGGCCATGAACCTAACGCGCCGGAAGCCGTGAGGCTTCGTACTGACGACGCATTACATGTCTCTGCGCTTGCCGCTGGCAAGGCATCAACGGGAGCTACTCCCCTTCGTCAGCGCGTATTGGAACACAAACCAAGCGCTTTGGGGTGACAAAGACCGGGCCACTGCACAGAGTATTCCCGCATGTTTGTGTTTGCCCACACCTGTGGATAACAAGCTGTGAACAAGTGGGGGTGCATCGCCGCTTGGCGGTTTCGCTGCCGCAGGGCTATCATCGATGGCAGCTATGGAACTCATCCACCTGACCGATCTGGAAGCAGCCATCAACCACTGGCGCCAGCGCGCGCCCAGTGGCCCTGGCGCATCCTTGGCGCCGCAGGTGGCTGCGCTGGCCGAGGTCTATGCGCGGCTGGTCTACCAGCGCAGCAATGGGGTGGACATGCGCGAGATGGGCGATGTGGCCATGCAGGCCTGGCTGGCCTGGTGGGAGACCACACCGGATACGCCCTGCATCGCCATCTGCTCCACCAGCCAGGGCGATGCGGTCTGCAAGGGCTGCGGCCGCAGCTTTGACGAGGTGCAGCACTGGCTGGCATACAGCCCCGTGCAAAAGCGGGCGGTGTGGCGGCGCATCAGCCTGCAGGGTACGGCCTGGCGCTTCAACCGCTATGCCGAGCGGGCGCGTGCCGCAGGAGGCATCACTTCCAGCGAATAGGCTCTACAAAGACGGTGCCCTTGTCGCTGGACAGGGTCAGCTGGCCTTCCTGGATGGTGGCCTGCAGCTGCATGCTGCGCTCGGCCAGATCGGCCAGCGATTGGGACACCTCGGTCGGCAGGCGGAACACCTCTAGCTTTTCCTGGCGCGCGAGCTTGCCTTCCAGGCCCTTCCACCAGATCTCGGCTGCATGGTTGAAGCAGTACACCAGCATATGGTCCGACTTGTTGCAGGCCTTGGTGATCGGCTTTTCTTCGGGCTGGCCCACTTCGATCCAGATGCGCTTGGCACCGGTGAAGTCGGTCAGGTGCACATCGGGGTTGTCTGGGTCCGACAGGCCGGCGCCAAAGCCCAAGGTGCCGTCGCCATTGCACAGGTCCTGCAACTGGTGGGCGTTCAAGGCCAGCGCCACCAGGCGCACCATCATGCGCTCGTCGGTTTCGCTGGGGTGGCGCGCCAGAGTCAGGTTGTGGTCGGCGTAGTAGTTGTGGTCGATATCGGCAATCGACAGATTGGCTTTGTAGATCGTGGATTTGATAGCCATGGGGCAGGGTCTGGTGACGAAGCCTGGGCTTCGGGGGTGAATCCGGCGCATCCGGCAGTCGCTGTGCGGTCTGTCGGGTGCTGAGAGGAAAAAGACAAGAGGCCAGGGAGCGCCTGGCCTCTTGGGGGGAGCGTACTTAAACGCGCTGGGCCAGCTCGGTGGCCTTGCCGATGTAGCTGGCCGGGGTCATGGCCAGCAGGCGTTCCTTGTCGGCCTGCGGTATCTCCAGGCTGCGGATCAGCTGGTGCAGGTCTTCGGCGCGCACCGTCTTGCCACGGGTGACTTCCTTGAGCTTTTCGTAAGCGCCTTGCACGCCATAGCGGCGCATGACGGTCTGGATCGGCTCGGCCAGCACTTCCCAGGCATTGTCCAGGTCTTCGGCCAGGCGCTCTTCGTTCAGCTCCAGCTTGTTCAGGCCGGTCATCAGCGAGGTGTAGGCCAGTGCGGCATAACCAGTGGCCACGCCGATGTTGCGCAGCACGGTCGAGTCGGTCAGGTCACGCTGCCAGCGGCTGATCGGCAGCTTCTCCGACAGATGGCGCAGCAGTGCATTGGCCAGGCCCAGGTTGCCTTCGGCGTTTTCGAAGTCGATCGGGTTGACCTTGTGCGGCATCGTCGACGAGCCGATCTCGCCGGCCTTGAGGCGCTGCTTGAAGTAGCCCACCGAGACATAGCCCCAGATGTCGCGCGAGAGATCGATCAGGATGGTGTTGGCGCGGGCGATGCCGTCGAACAGCTCGGCCATGTAGTCATGCGGCTCGATCTGGATCGAGTAGGGCTGGAAAGTGAGGCCCAGGCCCTGGGGCTCGTGCTTTTCCACGACGTTCTTGCTGAAGCTCTCCCAGTCGAACTCGGGCCAGGCCGACAGGTGGGCGTTGTAGTTGCCCACGGCACCGTTCATCTTGGCCAGCAGCTTGACGTTGGCAATGCGGTCCATCGCCGCTTGCAGGCGCACCACCACGTTGGCCAGTTCCTTACCCACGGTCGTGGGGCTGGCGGTCTGGCCATGGGTGCGGCTGAGCATAGGCACGGCGGCGTACTGGTGCGCCATCTCGCGCAGCTTGAGCACCACGCGGTCCAGGCCCGGCAGGATCACCTGGTCGCGGCCGGCGCGGATTTGCAGCGCATGGCTGGTGTTGTTGATGTCTTCGCTGGTGCAGGCAAAGTGCACAAACTCGGCCGCCTTGAGCAACTCTGGGCGGGCCTCGAACTTGCTCTTGATCCAGTACTCCACCGCCTTGACATCGTGGTTGGTGGTCTTCTCGATGTCCTTGATCGCCTGGGCATCGGCTTCGCTGAAGTGATTCACCAGGCCGTGCAGGTAGCTGCGTGCACCCTCGGACAGTGGCGAGAACTCGGCAAAACCGGCATCGGACAGCGCGATGAACCAGGTGATCTCCACCTGGACACGGCGATGCATATAGCCAAATTCGCTCATGATCGGGCGCAGGGTGGACAGTTTGGAGGCGTAACGGCCATCCAGCGGAGAAAGGGCGGTAAGGGAAGACAGGCTCATGGGCCGCTATTGTAGAAGCGGGCCGTTTGCCGCGGCTGCAGTCTGGATTTGCCTAATTACAATCGAGAGGTGCAAATGTCCCGCGCGGACCCCCCATGCCCATGGCAGCTTGGAGGTCCCTGCGGACCGGATCGACGCCACCTGCCTGAGCCTGAAGCTATGAAATTGCTAGGAAGCCTGACCAGTCCCTATGTGCGCAAGGTGCGCGTGGTGCTGGCCGAGAAAAAACTCGATTACCGCCTGGAGACCCTGGATGTCTGGGGCGACAGGGCCACGATCGCCTCGGTCAACCCGCTGGGCAAGGTGCCTTGCCTGGTGCTGGACGATGGCTCGGTGCTGGTTGATTCGCGGGTCATCGTTGAGTACCTGGACACCTTGTCGCCCGTGGGCCGGCTGATCCCCAGCCTGGGCCGCGAGCGCGCCGAAGTGCGCAGCTGGGAGGCGATGGCCGATGGTGTGCTCGATGCCGCCGTGCTGGCGCGCATGGAATATGCCTTTGCTGGCCGCTCGGCCGAGCAACGCAGCCCCGCCTGGGTGGAGCGCCAGCTGGGCAAGGTCTGGGCGGGGCTGGAGGCCATGGGCAACGGTCTGGGTCAGAAAACCTATTTTGCCGGCACGGGCGTGCACATCAGCCTGGCCGATATCGCCGTGGGCTGCGCGCTGGCCTGGCTGCGCTTTCGCTTTCCCGAGCTGGATTGGGCAGCGCGCCACCCCAACCTGGCGCAGCTGCTGGAGCGCCTGGAAGCCCGGCCCAGCTTTGCGGCCACGCAGCCTGAAGGCTGAGGCGCTCCCGAACTGCAGCCTGAACGCTGAGGCGCTTCCGACCTGCTGGCTCAGGGCTGAGAGGCTCCCGAGCCTGCCGCCACGGGCAGGCTGCGCGCAGGCAAAAAAAAGGCCCAGTCGTCTGGACTGGGCCTGGGTATAAAAAAAGTTGCGAAGCGTCCCGAAGTGAATGATAGAGAGGGAGGGAGGAGAAGCACTTCAGGTTTGCAGTCATGCCGAATTGGGCCTGAAAGACTTCGCAACATTAAAAAGGGTCCGTAAAAACTGCGTCTGTCGCCTTTACATGGTTCAAAGAGTGGGCGGGCGTTTTTAAGTTTCCGCCAGCCACCATAAATGTATTGTAAACAAATAAATAATTTGTTTCATTACGTTATCATTCGTCGAATTAATCGCTGAATGATAGGCGATAGTACATCGTTTTGAATGCCGTTGCGCGTAAGTGAATGCTAGCGACGGGTGATCACGCAGTATAAACCCTTATGAATTCCCGAGTTCCATCGGCCTTTTTGCAGGATCTATGCAGTCTGTAACACCGTTGCCCACAGCGCCCGCACCGTCTGCTGCTCTTCCAGCAAGGCTGTCTCGGGCACCTGGGTGGGCGCCTCGTTCAGCCTGGCCAAATGCTGCACACGGCGCAATGCGCGGTAGGCATTCGCACTCGCCTCACCCATGCCATCGGGCAGCAAACCGGCACTTTCGGCACGCCGCAACAAGGTGATGTTGCCCAGGTTGGGACGCAACTGGGAATTGCAAGCCGAATGCAGCAAAACCAGGTACTGCACGGCAAACTCCACATCCATCATGCCGCCCACGCTGTGCTTGACATCGAACAAGCCAGCGGGCACCGCATGTGCGCTGCGCACGCGCTCGCGCATGGTGGCGATCTCGCTGCGCAGCGCTGGCGCGTCGCGCGGGGCGGTGATCACCGCTTCGCGCACCGCATCAAAGCGGGCCGCCAGCGCAGGGCTGCCCAGCACAAAGCGGGCGCGTGTCATCGCCTGGTGCTCCCAGGTCCAGGCGGTGTTGCTGCCGCGCTGCTGCTGGTAGTTGGCGTAGGAGTCAAAGCTGGTGACCAGCAGGCCGGAGTTGCCGTTGGGGCGCAGCGCGGTGTCGATCTCGAACAGGTCGCCTTCGCCGGTCTTGACGGTGAGCCAGCTGATGAGCTTGCGCACAAAGGCCGAATAGACCTCGGGTGCGCGCTCGTCGTCGTCGTCAAAGACAAAGACGATGTCCAGGTCGCTGCCGTAGCCCAGCTCCTTGCCGCCGAGCTTGCCGTAGCCGATGATGCCGAACTGGGGCTCGGCGCGGTGCGCGCTCTTGAGCCGGCCCCAGCACCAGCGCGTGGTCACGCGCAGCACGGCATCGGCCAGTGCCGACAGGTCATCGGCCACTTGCTCGACGGTGATCTGCTGCTCGATGTCGCGCGCCAAGGTGCGGAAGGTCTCGGCATGGTGGGCGCGGCGCAGCAGGTTCAGCAGGTTCTCGTCGTCGTCTTCGGCGGTGGATTGCAGCGCGGCACGGCGCCGCTCCAGATCCGCCTCAAACTCCTGCGGGTTGAAGCGCTCATGCATCAGCGCATCGCTGGCCAGCTCGTCGATGACGCCAGGGTGCTGCAGCATATAGCGGGCCGGCCATTTGGCCGCGCCCAGCATGTGCATCAGTTTTTCATGCACGGCCGGGCGCTCCTGCAGCATCGCAAGGTAGCTTTCGCGGCGCAGCAGCGATTCCATCCAGTCGGCCAGGCGCACCGCGGCGATCTCGCTGACCTGGCCCTGGCTGAGCCACTGGGCCGTGCGCTGCAGCAGCAGAACCAGGCGCCCCAGGCCCGCATCGCTCAGGTAGCTGTAGCGGGGATTGCGCTGCCACTGCAGCACGCGCTCGCGCACTGCCTCGGGCAGCTTGGGCAGTACGATCTCCAGCTCGGGCGCGCTGGCAGCGGCCCCCTTGGCGCCGCCGCATTGGCCGCTCTTGCAGGCCTCGTTGCCGCCCAGCAGCTTGTCAAACTCCTGCGCGACCAGCTCGCGGTGCGCATCGAGCTGGTGCAGGAAGCGGCACTCGTCGTCATAGCCCAGGGTCTGCGCCATCCACCGCAGGTCGTCGTCGCGCGTGGGCAGCACATGGGTCTGCTGGTCGTCCAGGTACTGGATGCGGTGCTCCACCTTGCGCAGAAAGATATAGGCCTCGGCCAGGGCCTGCGCGGTCTCGGGCGCCATCAGGTTGGCGCGCTCCAGGCGGGGCAGGGCCTCCAGGGTGGCGCGGCAGCGCAGCTCGGGAAACTGGCCGCCCCGCACCACCTGCAGCAGCTGCACGATGAACTCGATCTCGCGGATGCCGCCGCGCGAGAGCTTGACGTCATTGGCGCGCTCGGGGTGGCCCGCGCTGCGCTTGGCCGCATGCTCGCGGATCTGGCGGTGCAGGCTGCGCAGCGAATCGAAGACCGCGTAGTCCAGGTAGCGGCGGAACACAAAGGGCAGCACCGCGCCGCGCAGCGCCTGCACATTGGGGCTGCGGATATCGGCCAGTGGCGCCACGATGCGGCTCTTGAGCCAGGCAAAACGCTCCCATTCGCGGCCATGGGTCTGCAGGTAGTCTTCCAGTGCGGCGACCGAGATGGCGGCCGGGCCGGAGTTGCCATTGGGCCGCAGCATCAGGTCCACGCGGAAGACAAAACCGTGCTCGGTGGTCTCGCCGATCAGCTGGTAGATCAGCTTGATCGCGCGGATGAAGTACTCATGGTTGCTGAGCTTGCCCCGGCCATCGGGCTGGCCCTGGGTCTCGCCCTCTTGCTCGTAGATATAGATCAGGTCGATGTCGCTGGAAACATTGAGCTCGCGCGCGCCCAGCTTGCCCATGCCGATCACCCACAGCTGCACCGGGTTGCCTTCGGCGTCACGCGGGGCGCCATGGCGGCTGTCCAGCTCGGCCCGGGCGGCGGTGCAGGCGGCATCGAGCGCTAACTCGGCCAGCTCGGTCACACCCCGGGTGATGGTCTGCAGATCGGCCTGCTCGTCGCAGTCCAGGTGCACCAGGCGCTCCATCACCAGCTGGCGAAGAATGCGCAGCGCGGCACCCAGCGCATAGCCCTGGGCCTGCAGTGCAGCCAGGGTCGGGGCCATCGTGGCATGCGTGGGCGGGCCGCTGGGCAGCAGATCGAGCAAACCCTCGTAGCGGCGGTGCAGGCGCTGGACGAAGCGCGAATGCTCAGACAGAGGCAGGCTGGCCTGCGGGGGCGTGATATCCGTGTGTGCCATAGCGCTTTATCGACAATGTCCTGCGGCAGACCTGTTCAAATGCTCACATATGCAACGCGAGCGAGGGACTTGCCGCGGGTCATAATTTCGCTTTCCCCTTACTGATTGGACTCGATTGACTGTGCGCGCGCCCCGATTGCTCAAGCTCGCTGCCAAGCTGGTGCAATGGTCGCTGGGCTTATTGCTGGGCTTGGTGCTGCTGATGGCCATGGCCGTGGCGGCGCTGCATTGGTGGATTGTGCCCCGTATCAATGACTTTCGCCCGCAAGTGGAATCTAGGCTATCGCAGGCGCTGGGGGTGCCGGTGCGCATCGACCGCCTGCAGGCCGATGGCAACAACGGCCTGGTGCCTGCGATTGCGGTGCAGGGCCTGCGCATCGCGCAGCCCGATGGCTCTGCCGGGTTTACCCTGGATACGATCCAGGTCGCCTTGTCGGTGCCGTCACTGTTGCGACTGCGGGCCGAGCAGATCGTCATCAACGCGCCGCAGTTGACGGTGCAGCGCGCCGCTGACGGCAGTGTGCGCGTGGCCGGTGTGCTGGTGGAAACATCGCAGAACCAGGACAGCGGCAGTGCCGCCGACTGGCTGTTTCGCCAGCGCGAAGTGCTGCTGCAGGGCGGCAGCATCACCTGGGATGACCAGCAGCGCGGTCTGCCGCCGGTCACCTTCAGCGACGTGCATCTGCTGCTGCGCAACCCCGGCCTGCGCCATGAATGGCAATTGCGTGTGCGCCCGCCCGAGGACTGGGGTGATGCGCTGGAG
>NZ_KE148563.1:1877-2344 GCF_000410635.1 Comamonas sp. B-9 | reverse complement strand
CCCCACCCCCCAGCCGATCTGGGCGCTGCACGATGGCCGCTGGAAACACTGGAGCGGCCAGCTCTACCTGGAGGCGCTCCAGCTCAATGCCGCCGCGATGGCGCCCTACCTGCCGCCGGCGATGGGCCTGCAGCAAGGCCAGGGCTCGGCGCGCCTCTGGCTGGATGTGACGCGCGGCAAGCTGACGAACGGCACGGCCGATGTGGCCTTGCGCGATGTGGGCGTGCGCCGCCAAGCTGCGGCGGCCAGCGATGACAAAACGGCGCAGGGCACGGTGCTGCTGCTGCGCTCGGTGCAGGGCCGCATTGGCGGCGCGGCCGATGACAGCGGCTTTCGCGTGCTGACGGAGAACCTGGCGGTGGAGTCGGCCAACGGCGAGCACTGGCCCGGTGGCAGCGCCCGCATCAACCATGTCTATGCCCAGGGCAAGCAGCCCAGCGAGACGGAAGCCAGCGCCCAGTCGCTCG
>NZ_KE148563.1:0-1818 GCF_000410635.1 Comamonas sp. B-9 | reverse complement strand
GCCAGTGGCTGCAGAGCAACCGGCCCGCCGGCCTGATCCGCAGCGCATCGGCCCATTGGCGCGGTGATATGGATACCTTGCAGGACTGGCAGGTCAAGGCCGATGTGGGCCAATTGGCCTTTGGCATGCCGGCTGCGGCACCACGCGCCAATGCGGCGCGCGACAGCCATGGCGGCCTGGTGCTGGCGGCCGGGCAGCCGCATGTGGGCCTGCGCGGGCTGGATCTGACGATTGATGCGCGGGCCGGTGGCGGCCAGGCCAAGATTGCCTTTGCCGATGGCGCGCTCTACCTGCCTTCGGTGTTTGAAGACCCGCAGGTCCCCATCACCTCGGCCAGCACCCAGCTGCAGTGGACGGTGCAGGGCGCGCATATCCAGATGCAGTCCGAGCGGCTGGAGTTTGCCAATGCGCATGCGGCCGGCCATGCGCGCTGGTCCTGGCAGACGGCCGACCCGCAGAAGACGGGGTCCCACTCGCGCTTTCCCGGCATCCTGCAGCTCAAGGGCGTGCTTGAGCGGGCCGATGGCACCCAGGTGCACCGCTATTTGCCGCTGCACATTCCGCCCGATGCGCGCCACTATGTGCGCGATGCCGTTCTGGCCGGCCAGGCCAGCAATGTGCAGTTCGAGATCGATGGCGATCTGTGGGAGGTGCCTTTCCCTGATTCTCGCCATGGCCTGTTCCGCATCGTCGCACCGGTGCGCGATGTGCGCTATGCCTATGTGCCCAACTCGCACCTGCACCCCGGCGAAAAGCCCTGGCCGGAGCTCAACCGCCTCTCGGGCGAGCTGGTGTTTGAGGGCAATGGCATGCAGGTCAACAAGGCCAAGGGCATTCTGGACGGCAACCAGCGCATCGTGGTCGACCAGACCAGTGCCCAGATTCCCGACTTCCATGCCACGCGCGTGCTCGTCAATGCGCAGGCCAACGGGCCCTTGGCTGATATGCTGGCCACCGTGCGCGGCAGCGCGATCGATGCGCTGACCCAGCATGCGCTGGCGCAGACCCAGGCCGATGGCGATGCCCAGCTGCAGCTCAAGCTCGCCCTGCCGGTGCATGACATGGCCCAGTCCAAGGTCGATGGCAAGGTGCTGCTGGCGGGCAACCGCATCCAGTTCCATGATGACTCGCCGGTGGTCGACAAGGTTACCGGTGCGGTGCAGTTCTCCGAGCATGGTTTTGCGCTGCAGGAGCTGCAGGGCCAGGCGCTGGGCGGTGCGGTCAAGTTCTCGGGCGGCATGGATGTCAGCGGCCTGCCCGCTGGCGCGGACCATGGCCCCCGCCTCAAGGTACGCGCCAATGGCGTGGCCACGGCAGACGGCCTGCTGCGCGCCAAGGAGCTGGGCCCGGTGGTACAGCTGGCGCAACTGGCCCAAGGCCAGGCCGCCTACCAGCTGGACATCAGCATGGCCCAGGGCGTGCCGCTGGTGGAGGTGCGCAGTGATCTGGCCGGCATGGCGCTGGCGCTGCCGGTGCCGCTGAAAAAGACGGCCGACGAAGTCTGGCCGACCAACTTTGCCAGCACCGTGCCCGAGGGCCAACGCGCCGCGCTGGTGCGGCAGAACATGCAACTCGATGTGGGGGGGCGGCTGCAGCTGCGCTATGTGCGCGACATCAGCAGCGATGATGCCGTGCCCGACAAGGTGGTCAGCGGCGTGCTGCGCCTGGGTGCTGGCGCGCTGACCTTGCCGGCCAAGGGCGTGATTGCCGAGGTGCAGCTGCCGCAGGTCGATGTGCAGGAATGGCAGGCGCTGGCCCAGCGCCTCAAGGCCATGGCGCCAGCCCGCGCGCCCGTGGCAGAGGGTGCGGCGGCCGCAG
>NZ_APCR01000118.1:0-1110 GCF_000410635.1 Comamonas sp. B-9 | reverse complement strand
CCTCAGGGCTGATCAGCCGCGCTCAAAAGCCTGCGCGCATTGCCAGCCCAGCGCTGCCAGCGGGCCGGCTTTGGCGCCCGTCGCAGCGGCATCAGCGGCCGCCGCCGTGCCATCGGCAGCGCGCTGCGCAATGCCGTAGAGGATGGCGGCCATGCGGAACAGGTTAAAGGCCAGGTAGTACTCCCACAAGGGGCCCGGGTCGCGGCCGGTGCGCTCGGCATACAACGCCAGGTACTGGCGCTCGTCAGGGATCCCCAAGGCCGCCAGATCACAACCACCCATGCCGCGCCACAGCGCAGGCGGCACGCGCCAGGCCATGCCGTGGTAGGCCAGGTCGGCCAGCGGATCGCCCAGGGTGGACAGCTCCCAGTCCAGCACGCCGATGATCTGCGGCTCGCTGCGGTGCCAGACGAGGTTGTCCAGCCGGTAGTCGCCATGCACCAGGGTGGTCTCTTCGGCCTGCGGCAGATGCAGAGGCAGCCAGTCCATCAGCTGCTGCATCGCAGGGTCTACAGGCACCCGCAACTGCTGGGTCTGCTGGCTCCAGCGCCTGGTTTGGCGCGCCACATAGCCGCCCGCGCGGCCATAGCTGCCCAGGCCCAGCGCGGCTGGGTCCAGCTGGTGCAGCGCGGCAATCACGCGGTTCATCTCGCTGTACAACGCGCCGCGCTCGGCGGGCTGCATGCCGGGCAAGGCCGGGTCCACCAGCACCCGGCCGTCCAGAAAATCCATCAGGTAAAACGGCGTGCCCAGCAGTTCGGCATCGTCGCAATAGGCCAGCATGCGCGGCACGGGCACCGCCGTGCCGGCCAGGGCCTGCATCACCTGGTGCTCGCGGTCAATCGCATGCGCTCCCGCCACCAGGCTGCCAGCGGGCTGCTTGCGCAGCACCATTTGCCGGCCGCCCAGCTGCAGCTTGTAGGTGGGGTTGGACTGCCCGCCCGCCAGCACGCTCACCGTGATCGGCTCGCCACCCGACAGGCCCAGGCCGTGCAGATAAGGCTGCAGCAGCTGCGCCAGCGCCTGCGGGCTGTGGCTGGCCGCGTTCACAGCGGGCGCGGCGCTGCGGGCACCGCCTGGATGATCGCTGGCACGCCGCGCTCGGCCTGC
>NZ_APCR01000040.1:0-5837 GCF_000410635.1 Comamonas sp. B-9 | reverse complement strand
ACCATGAAACACCCAAAATTGAAAGCATTGGCGCTGGGATCTGCCCTGGCGCTGGCCTACGCCGGCCATGCCTTGGCGGAAAGCCAATACGGCTTCTCCTCGGCCGGTACGGGCACCGTGACCGCCACCGCCAAGGTCAACCTGAGCGTGGTCATCCCCAAGCTGATCCTGCTCAAGGTGGGTTCCAGCAATGCCGTCCAGGACACCGTCACCTGGAACGCAACGCTGACCATTCCGCCCACCCCCGGCACCACGCCCACGGCCACCGCCAACAACGTCCAGGTGCCCTGGGATGGCACTGCCCCTACCGTGGCCGTTACCCCTACGGGCAATGTGCTGGCTGTATCTGCTTGGACCAATGCCGGCACCGCCAACATCAATTGCGCCGTGGGTGCCTGGAGCCCGGCCGCTGGTGGCCCACCCAATGCCAACTTCACCGTGACAGCAGCAGGTGCAACGCCGGTGCCCCATCCCGGCGCCAACCTGGGCGCATGCGCATCCACCACGCTCACCCCCAACACCTTGTTGAGTGGCACCTGGACCTATGCGCTGACCGGCACGGCCACCGCCTGGAGCGCAGGCACCTACACCGGCTCCGTCACCTATACGGCGACAGGCGTCTGATGCGCAAGCGCGATGCAACCACCGCCGCGCGTGCCCCCCTGCGGGCAGCACGCGCACCGCTGAGTGCGGGGCTGGTACTGCTCGCCTGCGGCATCACGGTGCCCGCCAACGCCGTCATCATCACGGTCAGCGACAGCGCAAGCACCGCCAACTACGCGCTGTCGCTGCAGGTGGGATCTGCTGCCGGTACCGATACGGTGCAGTTCAATGTCTCAGGCAACAATGCGGGCCTTACCCCCCCCGCCGTCCCCGGCTCACCCGCCATTGATATCTCGGTCACCCCGGTGCGCCCGATCATTGCTTCGGAAGTCGCCCGACCCGTCACCTTGCGGGTGGACTCCAGCGCCGGCCTGGTCTGCCAAAGCGGCGCCTGTGGCAGCACCGTCATCCCGTTCAGCAAGATCAGCTGGACAGTCAGCAACAGCAGTGGCTCGGCAGCCGGAGATATTCAGAGCGGTCAGTTCAACGGTGCGACCAACCAACAGATCGCCAGCTTCAACGCCAATGCCAACATCTGCTCGATTCCGATCATCATTCTTTGTCTGGGCACCTGGACGTACCAGACGCGCAACATGAATGCCACGCGCATGACATTCAGCTATGCCAACGACACGTTCTACCCGGCAGGGACCTACCGGGGCACGGTGTATTTCACCGCGTCGATGGAATAAGGAGACGGGTCCATGCCCAGCTTTCGCCTTCGCTGTTGTGCTGCTCTATTGGCCATGGCCGGCGCCTGCGGCCAAGGCGCCCATGCCCAGGCCACCCGGCTGGACGACTCCAGCTCCCCACGTCCCCAGATCAACTCGGATTTTCGCAATGCGCAGATGCTGGATCCGAACACCATCAGCCTGCCTTTCGGACATGTGGAATACCGCTTGGCCACCGCCGCCTATGTGGGCAAGCAGGCCCGCATTTACTACGTCATCCCGTTGGCAGTAGCCGGCCTGCGCTCGCCCATGGGCATGCAGGTGCAATGGCGCAGCAGCGGGCTGTTCCAGGGCGGCATGGGCCGGCCCGGCGACCGCGTGCTGGTCTGGAGCGGCGTGGTGCGTGCGCCCTGGATCACCGAGAGTTTTGACTTGCAGCTGCGCATTGACCGCCGCGAGCTGCAAATCGGCCAAGGCGGCAACCTGCGCTTTGAATCCTATTTTGAAATCGAGACCCAGCCATGAGTTTTCTCTCCGTTGTGCGCCGCTCTCTGGCTCTGGCCCTGCCACTTGTCGCTTGCCTGGCACAGGCAGCACCGTTCGAGATGGCGGTCTCCCCGTCGCGCTTTGAGCTGAGCGCCAAGAGCGGCGAGCGCCTGGGCCAATCCATCGATCTGCACAACCTGGGCTCGGCCGCCACCGCCCTGTCGGTACGCACCTTGGACTGGAGCTACTCGGCCGATGGCCAGATCACCTACCACGATGAGCTCTTGCCCGGCAGCTGCCGCCCCTGGGTGGCACTGGAGCGCCGCACCGTCAAGGTACCGGCGCAGACCAAGCAGGCCTTTCGCTTCCAGATCACCCCCCCGGCCGATGCGCCGCGTGGTGAATGCCGCTTCATGATCGCCATCGAAGGCGTGGAGCCCGCCCAGCAGACCATCATCCAGAGCGGGGGCGCCAGCCTGAGCCTGCCGGTCACCGGACGCATCGCCGTGGCCGTCTATGTGATGCTGGGCGGCGCCGAGCCCAAGCTTGAAGTACAGCAGATCGGCATGCGCGACATTGCCGGCACGCGCAGCCCGGCCATCACCGTGCGCAACAGCGGTGATGCCCATGGCCGCCTCGAAGGCACGGTGGACGCCAAGGATGCCAAAGGCCGCGACTTTATGCTGGCCGTGGAAGGCACCCCCATCATGCCCGGCCAGACCCGCCACCTGGCCCTGGTCCCCAAGGGCGAAGATGGACAGCCTGCCATTCAGCCCAGCTACCCCATCAAGGCCAGTGGCCTGCTGGACTGGGACAAGGGCAGCTTCAAGCTGAATGCGGATTTCCAATGAGCACGCAGCGCTGCCCGCTGAAGCTGTTGCGCCATGCGCTGCTGCCACTGGTGCTGACTGCCCTGTGCCCAGCGGCGCAGGCGGGCAGCGCCACCTCTGGCACCGGCAACCTGCCACGCAACACCCCGGCGGTGGCGCTGAACTTTTCCATCCAGATCGACAAGTATGTGTTTTTCCGCATCGGCGATGGCGCCTGGCCCACACCCGGCGGCACCACCTCACAGGTGGGTTTTAACCTAAGCCCCACCATTCCTGCGGTACCCATCACGCCCATCAATGGCAACAACACCGCCGTCAACTGGAACGGCGCAGCGCCCGCATTTGCCGTCACCGCCAGCGGCAATGTGCTGCCGGTCGAGGTGCGCAGCAATGGCGGCCAGGTCAGCGTCTATGCCACGGTCACCACCCCGCTGACCAGCGGCAGCAACACCATTCCGATGAACATGGTCAGCATCACCAGCAGCGACGCGGCCCTGCCGGCTCCCACCCTTCCGGCCAGCGGCACCGGCACCAGCGTCAATGTCACCGGGGGCGGCACCGGCACCGTCAACAGCCTGGTCACCATCCGGACGGCCAACTGGACCTTTGGCTACAACAGCGCCATCAGTCGCACAGCCGGCAATTACAGTGGGCAGCTGAGCTTTACCGCGTCCGTGCCTTGAGACTACTGCAGCGCCTGCGATAGACGCTGCAAGCCCTGGTGTCGGTCAAGGACCTGCTCGATGTGGCTGGCCAGGTGACCACCGCCGGCGCAAAAATGCGCCGCCAAAGCGCCCCGGCCGCGCACGATGCGCCGGTGGTGCAGCGCCTGCGCGCTGCCGGCGCGGTGATCGTCGGCAAGACGAATATGACGGAGTTCGCGTTCTCGGGCGTGGGCATCAACCCCCATTTCGGCACACCGGGCAATGCCGCCGATGTGCTGCACATCCCTGGCGACTCCTCCTCGGGTGCCGGGGTCAGCGTCGGCCGGGGCCTGGTCGATATCGCCATTGGCTCGGACACCGGAGGCTCGGTGCGCATTCCCGCCGCCTTAAGTCGCCCATGCCGCCGCTGGTCCAGCGCACGCCTTCCGACGCCTCCGCACCCGCGCGGCGCGATTCGACGGTGATCTTGTCGGCCACGATAAAGCCGGAGTAAAAGCCCACGCCGAACTGGCCGATCAGCTGCGAATCGGCCTTCTGGTCGCCGCTCGGCTTGTCCATGAAGGCCTTGGTGCCGCTCTTGGCAATCGTGCCCAGGTTGTCGATGGCCTCTTGCGTGGTCATGCCAATGCCGGTGTCGGTGATGGTCAAGGTCTTGGCCTTGCTGTCATAGGACACGCGCACTTCGAGCTCAGGCTGGTCGCCGTACAAACCGCTGTCATTGAGTGCTTCAAAGCGCAGTTTGTCGCATGCATCAGACGCATTGGCGATCAGCTCGCGCAAGAAGATCTCTTGGTTCGAATACAGCGAATGCGTCACCAAGTGAAGCAGTTGAGCCACTTTGGCCTGGAAGGAATGGGTTTTTTGGTCATGGGAGCTCAGTCTTCATCAACACAGATCAAGGGTCTATATGGGTGCAAGGCTTGCCGCCTAAAGCCGTCTTGCTATCTATTAATTGTTTATCCAAAAAACATATAACAAGAATAGTTTTTCGACATAAAACCACCACGAAACCAAGCTAAATACTTTCATGAATTTCTTCAAATTTCTTTACATGATGACATGTATCCATTTGTTATGTTCTCTGACACACTTAACGTAAAGTATCGAACTTTTATGATTGATTGCTTGTGTTTTTAGTCAAAAGACCAGGCCATGAAAGCTAACTTCTGATTACAAATGAGTGTTTTCCAACGGCCATTCTTTCACTGCGGTACTGGTCTCTTCCAGACGCTTTCAAGGGATGCCGTGTGGGAAAGCTTGGCCCTGGGCCTGTGTTTGTATGCCCTCCCGATGAAAGCGCAGAGCGAGGCAGCAGCCAGCGCCAAGGTGGAGTCACTGAGCCCCGCCCAAGCCGAACAAGCCCGGCTGCGCGCCATCATCGAGGCCGCGCCTGCCGCCTATGAGGACAACTTCATGAGCGCCGATGAACTGGCGGCCCTGCGGGCCGGTGAAGCCGAAGAAGTCGACCCCAGAACCTTGCCGCTGGGGCTGCGCAGCTGGGTGCTGGAGAGCCGCCTGGGCGTCGCCCAATCCGACAATGGCGAGCTGGGCCGGCAGCGGGGCACCGAGCTGGGCCAGCGCATCCAGTACCGCCAGCAAACCCTGAACTATGGCGAGTGGCTGCTGCAGGCCGATGTGCGCAGCATGCATGGCGGCCAAGACGCCTTCAATGGCATTGGCGCCCTGGGCTATGCCCGCCAATCCAGCAGCCAGCGCATCACGCTGCGCAACCTGGGCCTGCTTGTGACCCCTGGCATCCGCATGGATACCACCATCGGCGACGGCTACAGCGAGCTGACCACGGGCCTGGGCCAGAACTACCGCCTGATGCTGGGCACCAGCACCTTGCGCGGCCTGTCCACCCGCATCTATGGCGCGGACTTTGACATCAGCGCCGGCATGGGCGCACGCGGCGACCTGCTGGGCGGCCCCTACCCCGGTTTCGAGAAAAGCCAGGGCACGCTCGCCTGGGTGGGCGCCACCCAGCGCCTGGGCGGGGCCTGGTATGCCGCAGGGCAGCTGAACCAGGCCAACCATATCCCCGCCGTGGACTATGGCCTGTGGAACGACCAGGGCAGCGGCAGCAAACGGGTCAGCAGCTGGGCTGCGGCGCTGGGCTATGGCTCACCCACGCAGCAAGATGGTGCGCTGCGCGGCCGGCTCACCGCGCTGGGCAGCATGGTGAGCAGCGACTCGGCGCAGTCTCCAGGCGGCAGCGCGCAGGGCCTGTACCTGGAGGCCGACACCAAGCTGGGCCGCTATCGCCATTCCTGGGGCGCCTATGTGACCCGGCCCAATCTGTACTTTGGCGACTACCTGCTGCCCTCGGGCACGCAAGGCGCTTACTGGCGCATGGACCATAGCACCAGCCGCATGAGCTGGGGCACGGGGGTAGATGTGGAGCGCATGCGCGCCAGCAGTTGGCCGGCCCAGCAGGGCCAGACCCGGCTGGGTTTGAGCGGCCATCTGCACTACCAGATGGACCGCCGAACCGCGCTGGGCGGCAACCTCAACGTCTACCAAACCCGCTATGCGGGCGACGGCCAGGGCGGGGGTCTGGATGGCAAGATGCGCAGCCTCTA
>NZ_APCR01000270.1:0-6967 GCF_000410635.1 Comamonas sp. B-9 | reverse complement strand
AGCGTGGGCCTGCGCTGCCCCTCGCACCCGGTGGCGCAAGCGGTGCTGCAGGCCTGCCAGCAGCTCAGCCCGCCCGTCTGGGGTGTTTCGGCGCCCAGCGCCAACCGCTTTGGCCGCGTCAGCCCGACCACGGCCGCCCACGTGGCGGCGGAGCTGGGTGATGACCTGCTGGTGCTCGATGGCGGCGCCTGCGACATCGGTATTGAGTCGACCATTGTCGATTGCACGCGCGGCGTGCCCGTGCTGCTGCGCCCCGGCGCCATCACGCGCGACGATATCGAGCGCGCCTGCGGCACCCGTCCCTTGTCGATGCAGGAGCTGACGGCAGATACCCCGCGTGCCTCGGGCACCTTGCTCGCGCACTATGCGCCCAGCGCCAAGGTCCGGCTGATGGATGCCAAGCAGCTGCAATCAGCGCTCGATGTGCTGGGGGCCGACGCGCGCCATATCGCCATCTACCACCGCAGTCCGCTGCGCAGCGCCAGCCCCCATCTGCGCCTGCAACCCATGCCCGATGCGCCGCTGGCTGCGGCCCGCGAGCTGTTTGGCCTGCTGCGCGACTTGGACGACTGGGGTGCCAAGCTCATCTGGATCGAGACCCCGCCGGACTCGGCCGATTGGGAAGGCGTCAGCGACCGTCTGCAGCGCGCGGCGGCGGCTGGCTGATGGGCCTAGCCCCTGGCGTTTTACCTCTCTTTACCTCATCACCTTGGTGGCCTGGATCAGCCTCGCTACACTACGCTCTACTTACTGGAGAACTCACATGGCAGCAAATTGGATGCGCCGTACCGTGTTGACCGCCGTGGCTGGTGCCTCGGTGGCCATGCTGGCGGCCTGCGGATCGAGCTCAACGGCGGACTCGATTCGCCCCGACAGCATCGTCACCTTTGGTGATGCAATGTCCGACCTGGGCCAAAACCCCAATGGCCGTCCCTACTCGGTCAGCAACGGCAGCTACAACAACTGGACGCGTGAAATCGCCTACCGCTATGACCTGACGATCACGGCGGCCAAGGAAGGCGGCACCGCCTATGCCTACGGCAATGCCCGCGTGTCCCAGGCCGATGCGACCGGCGTGACCAATGCCCCCTCCATCACCGCGCAGATCGACAGCTACCTCGCTGCCAACCCGACCTTCAGCAGCAAGCAGTTTGTGCTGATGAGCGGCGGCATGAGCGACGTGATTGCCGGCTACAACGAATACGCCGCTGGCACCAAGACCCGCGACGAATACCTGGCCGACATGACCACCGCTGGCCAGCAGATGGCAGCGCAGGTGCGCCGCCTCAACACCGCAGGCGCCCCCCGCGTGCTGACCGTGGGCACGCCCAACCTGGGCCGCACCCTGTGGGCCACCACGCTGGACAACGCGCAACCCAGCGCCGACCCCAAGCCATCGAACACGCTGGAAGCGGCCACCACCGCCTTCAACAATGGCCTGCTGAACGCCTTGTATGGTCTGTCGGGCACCCAGGTGCTGTACGCCGACGTGCAGTACTACTTCAACTCGATGACCGGCAACCCTGGCAGCTACAGCTTCACCAACTACACCGATCCGGCCTGCACCACCGCAGATGCCACCAATGGTCTGAACATTGGCGTCAACCAGATCAACTCGTCGCTGTGCACCGCCGACACCCTGGTGGATGCCTCCAAGATCGACCAGTACCTGTTCTCCGACCTGGTGAACTACACGCCCCAAGCGCACCGCCGCTTTGGCGACTGGGTCTATGACCGCATGAAGGCCAACTGGTAAGCCATCGCTCTTTCAGCGAACTACACAGCAAAAATGGACACCAAGGTGTCCATTTTTTATGGCCGCTTCAACGCGGCCGAGGCCGCTCAAACCCGCCGATCAAGCCTGCATGCTGCCAAACCTGCCGCTGTTGAAGTCATTGACCGCCTGCACGATCTCCTGCTGGCTGTTCATCACAAAGGGGCCGTAGCCGACGATGGGCTCGTCGATGGGCTCGCCGCTCATCAGCAGCAGGGCCGCATCGCCATTGGCCTCCAGGCTCAGCTTGCGGCCTTCCTGGGCCATCACCACCAGCTGTGCCTCGCGCGCCACCTCGTTGCCGTTGACCAGCACGGTGCCCTGCACGATGGCCAGCGCCGTGCTCCAGCCCTCGGGCAGTTCCAGCTCCAGCTTTTCACCGGCCACCAGGCGCAGATCCCAGACCTGCATCGGCGTGAAGGTCTTGGCGGGGCCTTGCTGGCCTTGGTAGTCACCGGCAATCACGCGCAGCTGGCCGCCACCGGGCAAGGCCACCGCAGGGATCTGCGATTGCACGATGGCCTGGTAGCCAGCGGCTGCGCCCTTGTCCTTGGCAGGCAGGTTGACCCAGAGCTGCAGCATGCGCAGCTTGCCGCCCTTGGCAGTAAAAGCAGGCGAATGGAACTCCTCGTGCAGAATGCCGGCGCCGGCCGTCATCCATTGCACATCGCCGGGGCCGATCTCGCCGCCCTGGCCGGTCGAGTCGCGGTGCGCCACCTCGCCGTCATAGACGATGGTCACGGTCTCAAAGCCCCGGTGCGGGTGCTGGCCCACGCCACGCGGCGCGCTGGCAGGGGCAAATTCAGCGGGGCCGGCAAAATCGAGCAGCAAGAAGGGGCTCAGCAGCTTGCCATGGCTTTGGTAGGAAAACAGTGAACGCACAGGAAAGCCGTCGCCAACCCAGTGCTGGCGGGGTGCGTCTTGGACATGCAGTACGTTTTTCATCGGGGATTCCTGTCTGGCCTCCAAGCTAGGTGTTGGAAGGCTGTACCGTTATTGTGGGGTTGAAACACTGCGAGCGGTAGACGGCATAATTCGCCTTGATAGTTCTATTTCTTGAACGATAAAGGCCATCCAGCCGAGCGCCCCATGCAGCAATTTGACCTCAACGATCTGTTCTATTTCGTCCAAGTCGTCGACCACGGCGGCTTTGCGCCCGCCGGGCGCGCGCTGGGCATGCCCAAGTCCAAGCTCAGCCGCCGCATTGCGCTGCTCGAAGAACGCCTGGGCGTGCGCCTCTTGCTGCGCTCCACGCGCAAGTTTGCCGTGACCGAGCTGGGCCAGACCTACTACCAGCACTGCAAGGCCATGCTGGTCGAGGCCGAGGCCGCGCAGTTGAGCATTGAAGCGGTGCAATCGCAGCCCCGGGGCGTTGTGCGCCTGAGCTGCCCCATCACCTTGCTCCATGAGCTGGTCGAGCGCATGCTGACCGACTTCATGGTCATGTACCCCGAAGTGACGATCCAGCTGGAGGCCACCAACCGCCCGGTCGATGTGATTGGCGAGGGCTTTGACCTGGCGATCCGCGTGCGCACCATGCCGCTGGAAGACAGCGACCTGTCGGTGCGCATGCTCTCGGTCCATGCCCAGCACCTGGTGGCCAGCCCCATCCTGACCGCGCGCCAGGGCATTGTGCGCAGCCCCACCGATCTGTCGCAGTGGCCCAGCCTGTGGCTGGGCTCGCCCGAGCAGCAGTTTGTGTGGAAGCTCGAACACGACAGCCTGCCCAGCATCCAGGTCCCCCACACGCCGCGCCTGATCACCACCGACATGGTGGCGCTGCGCAGCGCGGCGATGGCCGGCCTGGGCGTGGTGCAGTTGCCGATGATCATGGTGCACGAGCAGCTGGACAAAGGCACCTTGGTCAAGGTGCTGCCCGAATGGGGCCCGCGCAAGGAGGCGGTGCATGCGGTGTTTGCCTCGCGCCGGGGCATGCTGCCGGCCGTGCGGGCGCTGATCGACCATCTGGCTGCCGCCTTTGCGAAAGTGCCCGGCTGCTGATGCGGCCGGGCACTGTGGTTGCGGTGAGAGCGATGGCTTTCCAGCGCTGATTACAGCCCCAAAATGCGCGCCGCATTGCCATGCAGCAGCTTGGGCAGCACGGCCTCGTCAAAGCCCAGCGCCAGAAAGTCGTCAATGCTCTGGCCGATGGGGCGGAAGGGGTAGGACGAGCCAAACAGCAGCTGGTCGCCCAGGAACTGGTTGGCCGCCTGCACATAGGCCTGGTGGCCGGGCTGGAACACATACATGTCCGGCACCAGGTAGACATTGGCGTAGCGGAAGGCCAGGCCAATGGCCTCCTGCACGCGCGGCCAGTAGCCGTGGTAGACGACCAGCGGCAGATCGGGAAAGGCCTGGGCGACCTTGGCCAGGCGCGCCGGGTCGTTGAAGCTCGGGTCCGGTGTGGTCGGGCCGCTCATCAGGAACACCGGCACACCCAGCTCCCGCGCGCGCTCATAAACGGGCCAGTACACGGGGTCATCGGGGTGGCGGGCCGGGTCGCCAAAGCCGGGCTCCAGGTCGATGCCGCGCAGGCCCAGCACCTTGATGGCACGCTCGATCTCGTCGAGCGCCGCCTGCTCGCCTTGCAGCACCGGGTCGACCCCGGCAATGCCCAGCAACTCGCTATGGCCGTGCACGATCTGGTGGATGGTGTCGTTGGGCAGGTGCTGCGAAGGCGTGTGCCGCCCCACGACCACGGCCTGGCTCAGGCCGGCATCGCGCACCGCCTTTAAAAAGCCCTCCTGGGTCAGCGATTCCTCAAAATGCGTGTCGCTGCCGCGCGTGCCCACGCGCCGGTTCAGCCAGCGGGCGGTGTCATGCTCGGGCGAGCCGGGCGTTGCGCCAAAAAAGTTGTGCAAGAACGCTGGCCGGCAGCGCATATCGATCACGGGCAGGCTCATGAAGCCGACTCCTTCCATTGTTGAACACCACGAACATCAAACGCGCCGCCGGTCTGCGAGCGCGCGGTGGTCACGCTCTTCTTGCCCAGCAGCGGAAACACCAATTCGGCAAAGCGGATCGACTCCTCCAGGTGCGGGTAGCCCGACAGCACAAAGGTATCGGCGCCAATGTCCATGTACTCGCGCAGGCGCTCGGCCACGGTGGCCGCATCGCCCACCAGCGCGGTACCGGCACCGCCACGCACCAGGCCTACACCAGCCCAGAGGTTGGGTGCCACCTCCAGCTTCTGGCGGTTACCGCCATGCAAGGCCGCCATGCGCGCCTGGCCGACCGAGTCCATGCGCGCATAGTTCTGCTGCGCTTTCGCAATGTCTTCGTCGGTCAGCTTGCTGATCAGGCGATCGGCATCGGCCCAGGCTTCCTCGTTGGTCTCGCGCACGATCACATGCAGGCGCACGCCCAGGCGCAGTTGGCGGCCGGCCGCAGCGGCGCGCGCCCGGATATCGGCAAACTTGCGCGCCACGGCCTGGGGCGGCTCGCCCCAGGTCAGGTAGGCATCGACATGCTTGGCCGCCAGGTCATGGGCGGCGTCGGACGAGCCGCCAAAGTACAAAGGCGGATACGGTTTTTGCAAGGGCTCGAAAAAGTTCTTGCCCTGCTTCACCTTGAAGTACTTGCCCTCGTGGTCCACCGTCTCGCCGGCCAGCAGGCGCCGCCAGATGCTCAGAAACTCATCGGCATAGGCATAGCGCTCGTCATGGGCCAGGAACACGCCATCGGCCTCCAGCTCGGTGGCGTCGCCCCCGGGCACCACATTGAGCAGCAGGCGCCCGGCGAGCGCCTGGTCCAAAGTAGCGGCCTGGCGCGCGCTGGGCACCGGCATGCCCAGCGAGGTGCGCAGTGCCACCAGCAGCTTGATGCGCTGCGTGACCGCCACCAGGCTGGATGCCACCACCCAGGGGTCCAGGCAGGAGCTGCCGGTCGGAATCAGCAGCCCGTCATAGCCCAGGTTCTCGCTGGTGGTGGCAATGCTGCGCAGGTACTCGGGCGTGGGCTGGCGGCCAAAGTCCGAGGCGCCCAGGTAGCGGGTGTCGCCGGAGGTGGGCAGGAACCAGAACAGCTCCGGTGGGGATGAGGTAGAGGCCATGGCAAAGGGTCAGGGTGGCTGCAAGGCAAGGGGCGTGCAGCAGACGCCGCAGGGCATGCTGCGCCAGCCCGCCGGCAGCGTATGCGGGCGGGTGGCGTTTGAAAAGAAGCCTGAACGCGCTTAGGCGGCCTGGCGCTCCAGCGCATGCAAGGCAGGTTGGCTGCTGCGCTGGCTGTGCGCCAGCGCGCTCAGCACCGGCACCGCCAGGTCCACGGCCAGTGCGATGTGCTTGTGCAGCGCTTCGCTCACCACCACACCGTTCTGGATGTCTTCGGGCGTTGCATAGACGCCGATCGGCAAGGTCAAGGCCGAGAAAAAGCCAAACAGCGGGCGCAGCTGGTGGTCCAGCACCAGCGAATGGCGCGGGCTGCCGCCGGTGGCAGCCAGCAGCACGGGCGTGCCCTGCAGCGCATGCTGGTCGACCAGGTCAAACAGGTGCTTGAGCAGGCCCGGCAGGCTGCCCCGGAACACCGGCGAGCCGACGATCAGGAAGTCCGCCGTCTCGATCGCCTCCAGCGCATCACGGGCGGCGGCGGGCAGCGCATCCTTGTACAGCACCGGGCCGATGTCGGCCACCAGATCGACCAAGTCGATATGGCGCACATCCAGGCGCACCGCCTGGGCCGACTGGCCCAGGGCCTGGCCCAGTTGCAGGTGCAAGCTGTCGAGCAGGCTGCGGGTGCGCGAAGGCTTGCCCAGGCTGCCATTGACGATGACGGTTTTCAAGATGCGGCTCATGTTCATTCCAGTCGTTCACACGCAAGGGGCCAGGGCCCGGCCTATCCGGGTCGCTGCCTCCAGCGTCAAGACAACCATTACAACCACTGCGCCGCCGCAGGCCAAGGAATGAAATCTCATGTTCTTATGCGTTTTTTGCTGCGAGCCCCACCTGCCAGAAGTAGACCGGCTCGGCGCCGTTGAGCAGCATGTCGCCCACCGACTTGGCCTTGTAGATGACCGGGTTGTGCGAGGCCAAGGTGCGGGCATTGCGCCAGTGGCGGTCCAGCCGCAGGCCCTCGGCCAGCGCGCTCGATCCGCCCACATCGAACATGCGCGTGGCCGCCTGCAGCACCGCATCCACCACGGCCACCTGGGCCTGGGCCGCACGCAGCTCCAGCGCGTCGAGCTGGGCCTTGCCGGCG
>NZ_KE148562.1:63456-63703 GCF_000410635.1 Comamonas sp. B-9 | reverse complement strand
CCTGGCCTGCGACCTGGGGCGAGCCGCTGTGCGACAGCACAAACAGCGCACGCGGCGCGCGCCCGGCCGCCACACTGGCACGCACCTGGGCCTGGGTCTGGTCCCAGTCGGCCTGCAAGCGCTGCGCCAGCTGCTCGGCCTGGGCTTGCTTGCCGGTGGCCTGGCCCACCAAACGGATCTTGCGCAGCACCTCGTCCCAGCTGTGGTCGGACTGCACCAGGGCCACGGTCACGCCGGCCTGCGCAAT
>NZ_KE148562.1:62770-63276 GCF_000410635.1 Comamonas sp. B-9 | reverse complement strand
CGGCGCCCAGCAGGTAGACGATTTCGGTGAGCGCACCACTCAAACTAACCAGGCGCTTGGCCGCCACCTGGGGCTGCACGCCGACAAAGGGCTGCAGCACCGATTTGGCACCGGCATCCACCGGCCGGGCGGGCTGCGCCCACAGCGGGCCCGCGATGGCTGCAGCGGCAGCGCCAGCCGCCCAGGCCAGGCAATCACGGCGATTCAATAAAGCCATCTTGCCCTCCTCAAGCGCTGACCGGCTCGGCGTTCAGGCGCGGCAGGCCGGTTGCCAGCGCGCGCCAGCCCGCCAGCTCCGGCTTGCCGGGCTTGCGCGCGCCAAAGAACATGGCCATCAGGTCGCCATAGGCGTCGAACAGCTCGACCGAGGTGACGGTGCCATCGCTGGTTGGCTTTTCCACCAGCCAGGCATGGGCGATCAGATCGGTGCGCAGATGCAGGTTGAAGCCCTGGTCCAGCACATTGATCCATTCGGCATTCGGGCTGCTCATCGGCTCCCTGCGCCG
>NZ_KE148562.1:60457-62760 GCF_000410635.1 Comamonas sp. B-9 | reverse complement strand
TCGGCTCGATGCGCTGCACCGGGCCGCTGTGGATCTGGATGCAGCCGCCGCTGCTGACAAACACCATGATCGGCGTGGCCGAGAAGCTGGCCTCGTTGAGCAAGGCGGTCACGCTGTCTTTGGCCAGGGGCCAGGCAAACTGGCCCTGCACCAGGCGGAAGGACTGCTGGCGCTCGGCGCCAGCTTTTTTGATGATGCTGAAGAATTCATGCGTGTCCTTCATGCCGGCCCAGGCGGCTTGCAGGGCGGGCACATCGACGCTGCTGTCGGCAGGGACGCTCACGGGCTTGCGCGCCTCTGGCGCATCAAAGCCGGGCACGCTGGCGCCCGCCGCCACCGCAAAGCGCTCGACCAGCGCCTGCCAGGCTTGCAGATCGCTGGCATCGCGGGCATAGACCTTGTGCACTGCCCGGCCTGAGCGGTTGTAGAACTGCAGGCTGCGCAGTACCGTGCTGCCGCCATGGGCGGAAGTCTCGGTCACCGCAAAGCCGGCATGCCAGCTGGCAAAAAACAGGCGCAGGTCAATGTCCTCATTCAGCGCAATACCCACCTGGGCCCCCAGCTCACCGCCCGCGCTGAGGTTGGCATAGACGCCGGTCTTCTCATGCACGGTGCTGGCATTGCGGGTCAAGGCCATCACCGGGCCGCAGGCTTCCAGCGCCTTGAGCACCTCTACCCAAGCGCCCTCGGGTGCTGCCAGTACCTGCACCTGCATGCTGCTGCCCTCCGGCTGCCACTGCTGGGCATGGGCGGCAATCGCCTCGCCTTCGCTGGTGCCGGCAGCTTCGGCCGCTTCCTTGGCGCGCAGGCCCTTGGCGCGTTCTGCGGCAAAGGCCTGGCGGATGTCGGCGGCACGGGCCGAACTCAAGGCGGCTGGCGCAGCGGCGGGAGAAAGAGACGGATTCATGGGGGACTCCTTATGGAAAAACCGGCAGCGTGCAGACCGTGCACGCTGCCCTCAGAGGCAGATTCAGAACTCGGCGACCAGGCTGACCTTGGCCGAGCGGCCCGGCTGGGTGTAGCTATCGATAACGCCTGAGCTGGACGCGAGACCACGCACATCGGACCAGCGCCAGTACTTCTTGTCGGTCAGGTTGTAGATACCCACGTTCAAGCGCAGGTCCTTGCGGATGCGCCATTGCGCTGTCAGGTCCACCAAGGTGGCCGATGGGTTCAGGAACTGGGTGCCACCGCTAGGGTTGGTCGTGTCTTTGGCCTTTTTGCCTTGGGTGTAGTTCAGACCCAGCTGCGCTGTCCAGACGGCGGCTTCGGCACGCAGGCCCACGGTAAAGCGCTGCGGATCGATGGACGACAGCGGCTCGGCGCTGGTACGGTCACGGCCCTGGGTACGGCCCCAGGAAAACGGTGTGCTCCAGCCGATGCCGGCGTAGCGCCCCCAATCGGCATCGCCCTTGACTTCAAAGCCACTGATGTTGACTTTGCCTCGGTTGACCGACTGGAACACCAGTGGATCAGCAGCGGTACCCACACCGCCCACCTGCACCAGGTCGTCGATAAAGTCCTTGTAGCGGCCGGTGAATGCCGCCACATCCAGCGCCACATTGCCCAGCCGCCCACGCACACCCAGCTCCAGGTTCTGGCTGGTTTCCGGCTTCAGGTCGGGGTTGGGGATGGTCTTGTAGTTGCCCACCGGGTTTTCAAAGAAGGCATTGACCTGGCCGGCGTTGGGCGCGCGGAAGCCCTTGGCGTAGTTACCGAACACACTCCACGCCGGATCGACCCGGTACATCACACCCAGCTTGGGCGAGGTGGCATTGCCCGACAGTGACACCGCATTGGCGCCAAAGCCGGCCTGGTCGGCCTTGATGCTGAAGTGGTCGTAGCGCAGGCCAGGCGTGAAGGTCCAGTTGCCCAGCACCAGCTCATCTTGCGCATAGAGGGCCCAGCTCGATTCGGTGGTATCGGGGAAGCGTTTGAGCGGGAAGGTCTCGCCCACCGGCGGCGTGATACCCGTCTGCAGGTTCTCGACATCGCTGCGCACATAGTCGATGCCGTAGGTGATCTTCTGCGCCAGGCCC
This sequence comes from Comamonas sp. B-9, assembly GCF_000410635.1. Lineage (NCBI taxonomy): Bacteria > Pseudomonadati > Pseudomonadota > Betaproteobacteria > Burkholderiales > Comamonadaceae > Comamonas > Comamonas sp. B-9. Next base: position 60,721 of record NZ_KE148562.1, on the reverse strand, counting down.
GCATCGCCGCGCAGCACCTTGCTGGCCTGCACGTTCGCCTGCCAGGTCTTTTCCTGGTAGGTCACATCGCGCGTGCGGTCAGCAGCCGTCAGTCGGTCTTCGTAGATGAACTCGCGCGAATCGGCATTCTGGTAGCTCAGGCTGGCCTTGATGTCATCCCACGCGGGCGTGCTCAGGTTGCGCCACTCGCCCGCCCAGCTGCCGCGCGTGCGCTTCATGTCGGTCGACGATCCGGAATCGATGACGGCCGTAGCGGCGGGGGCC
>NZ_KE148562.1:7048-60447 GCF_000410635.1 Comamonas sp. B-9 | reverse complement strand
ATCGATGACGGCCGTAGCGGCGGTGACCGGCGGCGCCGTGCGTGCGGTGTAGAGCTGGTAGTCGGCCTTCTTGTCGACATGCTCGACGGTGAAGGTGTGCTTCTGGTCTGCATTGGGGCGCACGATCACCTTGCCCAGCACCGAGGCATCCTTGTCGCGCTGCGGATTCGGTGTGGTACGGCGCGTATCGAGCGTGTCGATATCGCCCATGTTCTTGAGCTCGCGGCTGCGGCCCAGGTTCACACCCAGCAGCCATTCAACCGTCTCATTGGGCTTGCCAGCCAGGGTCAGGCCCAGATTCTTGCCGGTGTTCTCGCTGTCATAGCCTACGCTGGCACGGCCGCCAAAGGTCTGGCCGTCCTTGAGCAGGTTGCGGGGATCATTGGTGATGAAGTTGACGAGACCGGCCATGCCGTCGGAGCCATACAGCGCCGAGGTGGCCCCCCGCACCACTTCCACCCGCTGGACCATGCCGACATCCAGGTAGTCACGGCCAAAGGCATTGGCGCTGAACACATAGCTGCGCGGCAGGCGGATGCCATCGACCAGCATCAGCACGCGGTTGCCGTCCAAGCCCCGGATATTGAAGCCAGCGTTCTGGTCGCGGCCGGTGGGGCTGGACGCCAGGGTGAAGCGCGCCGGTGCGCGCTTGACCGAGACATTGGGCATGTCGCGGGCAATATCGCGGATATCGCGCATCTGCTGCTCTTCCATCTGCCGGGCATTGATGACGTCAATGCTCATCGGCAGCTCGTCGGGGTCCTGCTCGTAGCGCGAGCCACTGACCACCATTTCCTTGAGCAAGGGCGCATCGGCCGCAGCCACCTGCACGGCGCCAGTCGCCTGACCGGAGCTGGCCGCTGCAGGGCTTTGGGCCTGTGCTGCCTGGGCCACACACAGCAGTGCAGCCAGTGCCAGGGGTTGCAAGGCCAACGGCTGGCGCGCGGCACTGGAGAGGCGCGACACAGGGAGGGACGAAGACACGCGATGCGCGTCGCAAGGGGGATGAGCAGCCACGGGCCGAGCTTTCAGACAACAGGGTTGAACAAAGAAGCTGGCAATGACGGCCCGCTGCAAGGGCAGGGGCGGCAGCACGGCTGGCGTGCGGGTCACAGGCTGGCGATGTAACAATTATATGAGAATAGTTCTTATTTATCGAGGCAATAGCCCTGCAAAGACTGGGTGCTGCTGCGAAATAGCGACAGTTGCAGCGGAATACGCAAGATCTGCGCTTGCTCGAGCCGTCATCGGCAACCCCCGCGAAGCTTTTGCAGCCGGCACGCACCAACAAAAAAACCGCCTGGTCTGCAACGCCTGCACCGGTGGAGCACCCCCTGGGCGCCCTGTACCTTGGCAACGGCATGCAGACCAGGCGGCTTACGCGCTGGCCTTGCTGGCGACCTAACGGCTTATTTCAGCCATTTCTGCGCCTCTTGCTGCAACACGCCGCGCAGCGCCAGCACATCCCAGGTGAACTGCATCACGCGCTGGTAGTCGGCATCGTCCACCGGCAGCATAAAGCCCAGTTGGTTGACGGGGGTCAGCGGCTTGTCCAGGTAGGCGGCGTAGAGGCGCGGGTCGGCCTTGCTGTAGTGCAGCGCCTCATAGGTCTCGGTGATCATCGCATCGCCCTTGCCTTCGGCGATCAGGCCCGGAATCTCGGCATTCTTGTCATGCGTGCTGACCTGGGCGTTTTTCAGGTTCTGCAGCACATAGGCCTCGTTGGTGCCGCCGGGGTTCTTGATCACGCGCACGCTGACCTGGTTCAGGCTTTCGGGCGTGGTGAACTTGTCCTTGTCGGCCGCACGCACCAGGGCCACCTTGCCAAACGGCGCGTAGCCCGGCAGCATCTGCACCTTGCCCAGGCGCGCCACATTGCGCGTGATGCCGCCCACGGCCACATCGAACTTGTTGTCCTGCAGGTCCTGCATCAGCTTGGGCCAGGTGGTGTCCACATACTCGACCTTGACCCCCAGTTCCTTGGCCATGGCCTCGACCACCTCGATATCGTGGCCGGCGTACTTGCCATCGGCCTTCATCGCAAAGGGGCGGTAGTCGCCCGGCGTGCCCACGCGCAGCACCTTGGCCTGCATGATGGCATCGAGCCGAGGACCCGCCTGGGCCGGCAGAGACAGCGCTGCAAGCGCCGTCGCGCTGAGGGCCATGGCGGCGAGGGTGTTGGTTTTCTTCTGGAACATGGTGGCACCTTGGTATGGTCGACAATCGGGAGGGAAGATCACGCAAAAAAAGCGTGCACACCGTTGCGGTGTACACGCTTTTTGAGACACGCGGCGCCATTGTGTCCCAGCGCCAGCCGCCTGCCCATCGGGGTTCACCCAAGCCTGGCAGGCGCTGCGCCGATCAATAACGCGAGATCTGGCCCTGGTTGATCTGCACGCGGTCGCCCGGGCGCAGATCGCCGGGGTTGGGCACATCAAAAATGCGCTGGCCGCCGTTTTGCAGGTTGATATGGATGCGGTAGCCGCTGACGGTGCTGCGGCCGCTACCCGACGACTGCTCCAGCGCATTGCCGGCCGCTGCGCCACCGGCCACACCGGCAGCAGTGGCGGCCATGCGGCCAAAGCCGCCGCCGACCTGGTTGCCCAGCACGCCGCCAACCACGGCACCCAAGATGGCGCCTACGCCGGAGGTGCTGCGCGACTGAGAGCGCAGCTCTTCAATATTGCCCACGGTGCCGTATTCCATACCGTAAGGCGCTTGCTGCTGCGGATAGCCGCCCTGCTGCGGGTAGCTGCCCTGTTGCTGGGGCGCCGGGCCTTGCGGGTAGCGGTTGTCATAACGGGGAGGTGCCTGCACACAGGCCGCCAGTAGCGAGGCGGCCGCCATGGCCAGGCCCAGCTTGCCTGCACGTTGCAGCAGGCTGCGCGAGCTTGGATTTGTTTGAGACATTGCGCTCTCCTTTCAGATCACAAAAATGACGAGGGGGTCAGGGCCACCAAGGGCCCGCCAGGTTCAGTAGCTTGCGGTGGCTTACTTGGTGCCGGTGGAGCCATAGCCCCCGGCGCCGCGTTCGGACACATCGCCAAAATCTTCGACCACCTGAAAGCTCGCCTGCACCACCGGCACGATCACCATTTGCGCGAGGCGTTCCATCGGCTGCAGCACAAAGGGCTGGCTGCTGCGGTTCCAGGCGCTGACCATCAGCTGGCCTTGGTAGTCGCTGTCGATCAGGCCGACCAGGTTGCCCAGCACGATGCCATGCTTGTGGCCCAGGCCCGAGCGCGGCAGGATCATCGCGGCATAGCCAGGGTCGCGCAAATGGATGGCCAGGCCGGTGGGCACCAGCTGCCAGGCATTGGGCTCCAGCGTCAAAGGGGCATCGAGGCAGGCACGCAAATCCAGGCCGGCGCTACCAGGGGTGGCGTACTGGGGCAGCTGCTCTTGCATGCGGGGGTCGAGAATCTTCAGGTCAACAATCATGGTGGTGGTTCAGCTATCAATGCAGCGAAGGCTAGCATATACACAACGCCCGCCAGCGCAGTTGGTGCACCGGCCTACAGGCATTTACCGTATGCATACAAATGCAAGGAACTGCACCTCCCCCACCCTGCCCCTGCGGCATCCGGTGGGGCCGTGTTCTGTGGCCGCCTAGTTCTTTTGCGACCAGCCCTTTTTGAAGGCCGCAATCAGCATCACGATGCCCAGTGGCGGAAACATGATGCCCAGGATCGCGGCGATCAGCACCCCGATGAGCTTGAAGCCGCTGAACGGCTTCTTGCTGGCTGTACTGCCACTGCCGGCAGAGGTAAAAATCGATGTGGTGGCTGCGCCTGAACTGCTGCGCGTTGTAGTGGTCAGCGTCTGCGCCGCGCCCTGGCGCCTGTCCTTGCGCACCTGGTCCATCTGGCGGATGCGGTCGAGCAGCTCCTGGGCCTGGTCGGCGATCGGGTTGCTGCTCGCCTGGCCGGATGGAGCCGATGGCGCCTGGCCATGGCCTGGCCGCGCCGGGCGCTGCATGCTGCCCGTGGTATGGGCGGCACCGGGGTTCTGCCGGGCGATGAGCTGGTCCACATAGCGCACAAAGTCGCCGTGCGGTGGTGTGTCATAGACAGACGCGCTGTCCCTGTTCAGCAGTGCCAATGGCATCTCCTCTTGCCGCCGTCGCTTGCAAGCGGCAGCAGCGATTGATAGTTTCAAACTCCGGCATAGCAAGGCTGCATGCCCGGACCCTCTTGTCCCTCTGAGAGCGCATTGTGCTTGACATCCTGCGCCCCTACAACGCGTCAGATGCAGCGCGCGCTGCCTGCACCCGGCCTTGCTTTCTGTCACAATGGCCTCAACTTTTGTCCATGGCGCAACCCCTGGCGCCAAAAAACCCAAAATTTAACGAGGAACCTGCCATGTCGGAATCCCTGATCAAGCACACCAACGAAGCCAGCTTTGAAGGCGATGTTCTGCAACCCAACACCAATGTTCTGGTGGACTTCTGGGCCGAATGGTGCGGCCCTTGCAAGCAGATCGCTCCGGTGCTGGAAGAAGTGTCGGTCAGCTACAAGGACAAGCTGCAGATCGCCAAGGTCAATGTCGATGAGAACCGCGCCATCTCGGCCAAGTTCGGTATCCGCGGCATCCCCACCTTGATGCTGTTCAAGAACGGCGAACTGGCCGCCACCAAGGTGGGCGCGCTGAACAAGGCCCAACTGACGGCCTTCCTGGACGAGCAACTGGCCTAAATCCAGCCCCTGGATGCGCGGCCCGCGCGTCTGCATCCCGGCATGGCCGGCCCAATCTGGCGGCCATCGCCAACAAAGCACGGTTTCTGCCGTGCTTTTTGCATTTTTCAAGCATTTGATTTTTCTGTATTTTTATAAAAAAATCAAAAAACCTAGCCGCTCACTGTCCCGCCTGATACATATAGTTGATAATTCAGGCAGGATGTTCCTGCAGCAACCTGTCTATAATCGACATTTAGATCACCGATCGTATTCCGACCAAGAATAGATCAAGCATGGTCTCCGGCTTCGCGGTCTCCCGCTTATTGCACCGGCTCTGCATTCCCCCTACCTCTAACAGTTACTCCGTTCTGGAGTCTATCCATGCACTTAAATGAGCTCAAGGCACTGCATGTGTCTGAAGTCCTCAAGCTGGCAGAAGAGCTTGAAATTGAAAATACTGGTCGCATGCGCAAACAGGAGTTGATGTTTGCGATCATCAAGAAGCGGGCCAAGGCCGGTGAACAGGTTTTTGCCGATGGCGTTCTCGAAATCCTGCCCGACGGATTTGGCTTTCTGCGCAGCCTCGACACGAGCTTCACGGCCAGCACCGACGACATCTACATCTCCCCCAGCCAGGTGCGCCGCTTCAACCTGCACACCGGCGACATGATTGAAGGCGAAGTGCGCACGCCCAAGGATGGCGAGCGCTACTTTGCACTGACCAAGCTCGACAAGGTCAATGGTCTGCCACCCGAGCAGAACAAGCACAAGATGATGTTCGAGAACCTGACGCCGCTGTTCCCCAAGGAACAGATGCGTCTGGAGCGCGACATCAAGGCCGAGGAAAACATCACCGGCCGCCTGATCGACATCATCGCGCCGATTGGCCGTGGCCAGCGCGCACTGATCGTCGCCGCCCCCAAGAGCGGCAAGACGATGATGATGCAAAGCATTGCACACGCCATCACCGCCAACTACCCCGATGTGCACATGATGGTGCTGCTGATCGACGAGCGTCCGGAAGAAGTGACGGAAATGCAGCGCTCGGTCAAGGGCGAGATCATTGCATCGACCTTTGACGAGCCCGCAGCCCGCCACGTGCACGTGGCCGAGATGGTCATCGAGCGCGCCAAGCGCCTGGTGGAAATGGGCCAGGACGTCGTCATCATGCTCGACTCGATCACCCGTCTGGCCCGCGCCTACAACAATGTGGTGCCCTCGTCAGGCAAGGTGCTCTCCGGCGGTGTGGACGCCAATGCGCTGCAGCGCCCCAAGCGCTTCTTTGGCGCGGCCCGCAATGTCGAAGAAGGCGGCTCGCTCACCATCATCGCCACCGCCCTGGTCGACACCGGCAGCCGCATGGACGAAGTGATCTTTGAAGAATTCAAGGGCACTGGCAACAGCGAGCTGCACCTGAGCCGCCGCCTGTACGAAAAGCGCGTCTTCCCGGCCATCGAGCTCAACAAGAGCGGCACGCGCCGCGAAGAGATGCTGCTCGCTCCCGAGATCCTGCAAAAGACCCGCATCCTGCGCCAGTTCATGTACAACATGGATGAGATCGAGTCCATGGAACTGATGATCAAGAACATGAAGCAGACCAAGAGCAATGTCGAGTTCTTCGACATGATGCGCCGCGGCGGCTAAACCCCGCCCTGCGCCCACCGGCCTGCCAACCCTCCACTCAACACGGAGGGTTTTTTCATGCCCGCGTGCGCCAGCGCTCTCCCGCCACCGTTTTGGGCGACCGGCCAAAGTGGCGCTCAAAGGCCGTGCTGAAGCTCGAGACATGCTGGTAGCCCACCTGGTAGGCCACCGCCGAGACGCGCTGGCCGCTGTCCAGCAATGCCCAGGCGTGCTCCATGCGGATGCGGGTCAGCATGCGGTGGGGGCTGGTGCCCAAGAGCTGGCGAAAGCCGGTTTTCAGCGCAAAGGCGTTGGTGCCCACCGCTGCGCACAGGTAGGCCACCGTCAAGGGCTGGGCATAGTCGCGCAGCAGGATGTCGCGCGCCTGGAGAATCTTGTCCTGGTCTGCGGGCCGCAATGGGGCCGCCGTGGCTGGCGACGGGCGCAGCTGGCGGGTCTGCTCGGACAGCAGGCTGAGCGCGGCGATCTGCATGCCCAGCAACGCACCTCGCTCATCCCGCCCCTCTTGCGCATGCCTTGGCAGCAAGGCCGCCGCCCATTGCGCGGTGCTCGCACCATAGGCGCCAAAATGCAGCGCGCGCGCCGATTGGTCAAAGCGCACACCCTCCAGCAGATCGGCCAGTCCATAGCGCTGCAGCAAGGCCTCATCGGCCACCAGCCGCAGCTGGCGCAGCGCCTGCCCGGCCGGAAAGCAGCGCTCGCCCCGCACCGAGGCAAAAGCGGCCAAGGTGCTGTGGCCGGCGACAAAATCAAAACGCTGGCCATCCACACCGGTGGTGCTGGACTGCCCTTGCAGCGCCACCGTCAAGGTCAGGCAGCGGCTCTCACGCTCCAGCAGGCTGGCTTCCAGCAAAGGCCGGTTGGGCTGGTAATCCATATAGACCAGCGCCAGGCCTGGCTCGATCTGCAGCCGGTCGGTGGCGCAATGGCCCAGCTGCGCGGGCAGGCTGGAGCGCCACCAGGCCAAGGGGCCCAGGCGCTGGGGTGCGCTCGCATCTGCGCTGTTGATTCGGTAGACCAAGACTGCCTTTCTGGCCGCAGCAGGCGGCAGCATCGCGAATGACTCCGCCCTGCCAAAGCAATGCTCCGTTTTGCCTAAATTTCAAATGATACCTATTTGCATTTGAAATTTATAGTGAAGGCTCTGTATCCACCCCCTAAGCACCCGGACCGCAACCATGGCACACCTCCTCTTATCGACAGGCAATCCTCCTCCGTTTCACTGCACAGCGGGGGCTTGACCATGCGCATGGATTTTCAGACCGAGCATCCGCTGCAGCCACTGTGGCGCCTGGCTGCGATTCCACTGCAAAGCCAGGCGCTGGAGCAAGCGCTGGCGCAGCGGCTGTTTGACCAGCTGCGCGAGCCCGCCAGCGCCCAGGCGGTGGCAGAACGCCTGGGGCTGCATGCAGGGGCCTGTGCCGTCTGGCTGGAGCTGCTGTGGAGCATGGACCTGCTTGACTGCCAGCGTGCAAGCCATGCGCAAGGCGATGACCTGTTTGCCAGCTCGGCGCTGGCCCAGCGCTATTTTCTGACGGACGCAGCCGACTACTGCGCGCAGGCCTGGCAGTACCGGCAACAGGCCTTGTCCGGCCTGGCCAGCCAATGGCCGCAGTGGCTGGCAAAAGGCAGCGTGGCCATGACCGCGCCGCCCGGCAGCTGGGCCCAGGCGGCCCGCGTGCAGATCGGGCAAGAGCAGCGCGCGATCACCGTGCCAGCGATGGCGCATCTGCTGGCGCAACTGGGCCCCCTGCCCGCCACAGGGCGTTTGCTCGATCTGGGCGGAGGCCCCGGCCATATCGGCATGGCACTGGCCCAGCAGCTGCCCCATTGGCAGGGGCTGGTCTGCGATGAGCCAGGCACCGCCGCCGTGGCCGCCGAGAACATTGCCAAGGCCGGACTGCAGGGGCGCATGGCTGCGCAAGGCTGCGATGTGCAGCAGCAGGACTATGGCCAGGGCTTTGACCTGATCTGGTGCTCGTCGATGCTGCACTTTCTGCCGGACCCGGCCCAGGCCGTGCGCGGCATGTGGCAGGCCTTGAAGCCCGGCGGCCTGCTGCTGCTGGCCCATGCCGAGCGGCCCGATGACCCGGCGATGGCCGCCTGCGTCTGGCCGTTTTACGCCGGCCTGGTGCTGCGCGGCCATTACCTGCCGCGCCCGGGCGATATCGCCCAGCACATGGCAGCAGCGGGCTTTGGCCAGATCCGCGCGTTGGGGCGGCTGGATTTCCCAATGGCGCCCGTCTGGCTGCATGCGGGGCGTAAGCCGGCTTAAAGCTTGCCAAATCAACGCATTGCAATGCTTCAGGCGCAGGCCACCGAAGCCATCAGCCGACTGAAACCCGAGGTTTTACTGAAAACAAGCCCATCCTATGCAATAATGGAGGGCTTTTATTGCGGAAAGTACGCCCAGTTTACTGGGATGCAGAGGTTGCATCCGGCTTGGCACGGCTCCCGCACTTGACCTAAGGAAGAATCATGAAAGAAGGCATTCACCCAGACTACCGCGAAGTGTTGTTCGTGGACCTGTCCAACGGCTTCAAGTTTGTGACCCGCTCCTGCGTGAACACCAAGGAAACCGAAACCTTCGAAGGCAAGGAATACCCGCTGTTCAAGCTGGATACCTCGTCTGAGTCGCACCCTTTCTACACCGGCACCCAAAAGTCGGTGGACAACATGGGCGGCCGTGTGGAGCGTTTCCGCAACCGTTTCGGCAAGAAGTAATTTGCTTTTGGCAAAAGGGCTTCGGGCTGCAAGGCCTGGCGCCCTTTTTGTCTTGGCAACCCAAAGGCAGTGCGACACCGTACTGCCTTTTTTCATTGACCCGCCTGGTGGACGCGCAGACAATGCGCGGTTCTCCTACATTTCTGGTGCAGGGCCTGATAAGCTGCTGAGCCTTGCTCCCTCTGGTAAGCCTGTGTGAATTTTCCACCCCCAGCCATCGTCTCCCAAGCCGCTGTACGCCCTCTGCCGCGTGCGCTTTTGCTGCTGCTGTGCCTGGCCTATGTGGTGCCCGGCTTTATCGCCCGCGCGCCCTGGAAGACCTTGGACATCACCAGCTATGGCTACGCGCTGGCGCTGGCAGAAGGCCGGACTCCGTGGCTGGCGCCGGAGATCCTGGGCCTGAGCCCGGACACCGAGGGCCTGATTCCCTACTGGCTGGGCGCCTGGGCGATCCAGGCTTTTGGCGACTTCATCTCGCCCGAGCTGGCCAGCCGCCTGCCGTTTGCCGCCCTGCTGTGGCTGGCCTTGATGGCCACCTGGTATGCCGTGTACTACCTGGCGCGCAGCCCGGGCGCCGGCCCCGTCGCCTTTGCCTTTGGCGGCGAAGCCAACGAGATCGACTATGCGCGCGCGATGGCCGATGGCGGCCTGCTTGCGCTGATTGCCTGCCTGGGCCTGGCCCAGCCTTCGCACGAGGCCAGCAGCTATGTGGTGCAGCTGTCGGGCGTGTGCTTTGTGTTCTATGCGGCCGCCTGCATCCCCATCCGCTTTGCCACGCCGCTGTGCATAGGCGCGGTAGGCTTGGTGATGCTGGCGCTGAGCGGCGCGCCCACCTATGCGGTCTGCCTCGGTCTGGGCGTGGCCCTGATCCTGGCGCTCACCCCCGTCGATGCCAAGCTGCGCGCGCGCAGCCTGCAGGCGGCCGGTGCCTTTGCCATCCTGGGCGTGGCCGCCTTGCTGCTGGCTGTCTACCTGCACCAGTGGCAATGGCGCATCCTGCCGGCCGAGCATTTCCGCCAGCTGCGCCCGCTGTTTGAGCTGGTGGTCTGGTATGTGTGGCCGGCCTGGCCGCTGGCGCTGTGGTCGCTGTGGATCTGGCGCCGCCAGGTAGCCGACTGGCGCTTTGTGCATCGCCATTTGTGGCTGCCCATCCTGCTGGGCGCCCTGGCGCTGGTCAACACCGTCATCACCACCCCGTCTGACCGTGCGCTGCTGCTGGGCCTGCCCGCATTTGCCGCGCTGGCCGCCTTTGCGCTGCCCACCTTCCGCCGCGCGATGGCGGCGCTGATCGACTGGTTCACACTGCTGTTTTTCAGCGCAGCGGCCATCACCATCTGGGTGATCTGGCTGGCGGTCTACACCGGCACGCCGGCCAAGCCAGCCGCCAATGTGGCCCGTATCGCGCCTGATTTTGTCGCGCAGTTTTCGCTGCCGCAGTTTGTCATTGCCGCGCTGGCCACCCTGGCCTGGTGCGCGCTGGCCTTTTGGCGCGCGCGCCGCAACCGGCCCGAGATCTGGCGCAGCCTGGTGCTGCCAGCGGGCGGCACCGTGCTCAGCTGGATCTTGCTGATGAGCATCTGGATGCCGATGCTGGACTATGGCCGCAGCTACACCGCCCAGGTGCAGGCGCTGGCCAAGGTGCTGCCCGCCCCCGCCTCGGCCGGCTGCGTGGCTGCCTGGGGCCTGAGCCGCTCGCAGATTGTGGCCATGCAGGCCCAGGGCGGCTGGCAGCTCAAGACCTTGACGGACCCGACCAGCGCATCCTGCAACTGGCTGGCCATGCCGCTGGAATCACAGCGCACCCCGAGCAACGAGGTGCTGGGCCCTGAGTGGAAGCGCCTGGCGGCCGTGGCCCGCCCGACCGACAAGAACGCGGAGATCGTCATCTACCGTCGTCAACCGGGTTGAAGGCGCGTATGCGGGAGATGTTGACGCGCCTGCTGGCAGGCCGCGATATGCGGGTGCTGGCCAAGCATGCGGGCACGGTGTTTGTCGGCCAGATTGCCGTGATGGGCTTTGGCGTGGTCGACACCATCGTCGCCGGCCGCCATGCCGAGGCCTCGCTGGCCGCGCTGTCGGTGGGCTCGGCCATCTTTGTGACCGTCTATGTCTCGCTGATGGGCCTCTTGCAGGCGCTGATGCCGATCTGGTCGGAGATGCACGGCGCGCGCCGCCATGCCGACATTGGCGCCTCGCTGCGCCAGTCCCTCTACATCTGCCTGGCCGCTACCTTGCTGGGCTGGGCCGTGCTGTTCAATCCCGCGCCCATCCTGCGCTGGACCGAGGTGCCGCAGGAGCTGCAGTCGCTGGTCAAAAGCTACCTGGCCATCATCGGCTGGAGCCTGCCGGCCGCGCTGCTGTTCCGCATTTTCAGCACCTTGAGCCAGTCGCTGGGCAAACCCAAGATGGTCACCTGGCTGCAGGCCATGTCCCTGCTGGTCAAACTGCCGCTGTCCATCTGGTTCACCTTTGGCGGCCTGGGCCTGGCACCGATGGGCGTGCTGGGCTGCGCCTGGGCCACTTTTGTGGTCAATTTCCTGCTCTGCGGCCTGGGCTGGTGGCTGCTGCGCAGCCAATCCGTCTATGCGCCAGCCGATATCTGGCGCCGCCTGGAGCGGCCGCACTGGCCCACCCTGGCCCAGTTTGCGCAGCGGGGTGTGCCCGCCAGCCTGTCGATCCTGGTCGAGATCACCTCCTTTACCTTGATGGCGCTCTATGTGGCACGCATGGGCACGGCCTCGTCGGCAGCGCACCAGATTGCGGCCAATGTCACGGCACTGATGTACATGGTGCCGCTGTCGCTGGCGATTGCCACCAGCGCCCGCGCCAGCTACTGGCGCGGCGCGGGAGATGAGGCTCGGGCGCGCCAGGTGGTGTTTCTAGGCCTGTTTTCGGCCATGGGCCTGGCCGCCACACTGTCGCTGCTGGTCTGGCTCGTCAAGGGCTGGATTGTGCCGATCTACACCGCTACGCCCGAGGTGGCGGCCATCGCGCTGGGCCTGCTGGGCTGGGTCAGCCTCTACCACCTGGCCGATGCCAGCCAGACCGTGTCCATCTTTGTGCTGCGCAGCTACCGCATCACCGTCACGCCCTTGCTGGTGTACTGCAGCCTGCTCTGGGGTGTGGGCCTGTGGGGTGGTTTTCAGCTGGCCTACCACGGCATCGCCGGCCGCCCGGCGATGGATTCCCCCATCGCTTTTTGGATGTGCGCCGCCTATGCGCTGGTGCTGGCGGCGGCCTGCTTTTTGGTCTTGCTGCACCGCGTCACCAAAAACGCGGTGCGGATGAGCGCTTAGACCAGTTCTTCCGTCAGCTGCTGGCGCACGCGTGACGGTGGAAACACCACGCTGAACTCCGACCCCTTGCCGATCGTGCTGCGAATCTGCAGCTGCGCGCCGTGGCGCTGCAGCACATGCTTGACGATGGCCAGGCCCAGGCCCGTGCCGCCGGTATCGCGCGAGCGGCTGCGGTCGAGGCGGTAGAAGCGCTCGGTCAGGCGCGGGATATGCTCGGGCGCAATGCCCGGGCCGGTGTCGGTGACGCTGACGCGCCCCGAGCCATCGGGCTGGCGCATGAACTGCACACGGATCTCGCCGCCCGCGGGCGTATAGCGCACGGCGTTGTTGACCAGGTTGGACAGCGCGCTTTGCAGCTCATTGCCGGCACCGGCCAGCTCGTAGTGGCCGGCATCGGCATCCTCTTGCGGAAAGAACAGCTGCAAAGGCTTGTCGCCATCCTTGGCAATCATGCGCGCCAGGCCATGCGCATCTTCTTCGCAGCGCTTAAGCAGGCTGCCCACGCTGACCCATTCATTGAGGCTGGGCGGCGGGTTGCCCTCCAGGCGCGACAAGGTCAGCAGATCGACCACCAGGCCTTGCATGCGGTGGGCCTGGTTGGACATCAGCGCCAGGTACTGGGTGCGCTCCTCGGCGCTCAGCGGCAGGGTCTGTAAGGTTTCGATAAAGCCGGCCAGCACCGTCAGCGGGGTGCGGATCTCGTGCGAGACATTGGCGACAAAGTCGCGCCGCATTGCATCGGCCAGCTCCATCGAGGTGACATCGCGCGAGAGCAGCAGCTTGCGGTTGCCGCCATAGGGGAACATCTGCACCGACATGCGCATCGGGCTGGCCGCGCGCATCACCGGGCTGACCATCACCACATCCTTGCTGAAATTGTTGGCGTTGAAATAGCCGATGAACTCCGGCGCGCGCACCAGGTTGGTGATGACCTGCATGTGGTCGCGCTCCAGGTTGAAGCCAAAGTGGTCACATGCAGTCTGGTTGCACCACTCGATATGGCTGTGCTCGTCGAGCAGCACGACGCCGTTGGGCGAGGCCTGGATGGCCGTCAGCACCTGGTGCAGCCGGTCATCGGACTGCGCCTCGTTCTTTTGCAGCTGGCGCACCAGGCGCCGCGCCCGGTCGGCCGCCTCGCCCCACATGCCCATCAGCTGCGGAGCACTGTCCGCGTCACCGTGCCGCAGCCAGCCCACCACCTTGTTGCCGCGCCAGACATCGACGACAAACCAGCACCAGGCCCCGATGATGGCCGCCAACAGTGCGCCGGGCAACTGCCCCAGCCACCAGCCCAGGGCCGCGCCCAGGGCCTGAAAAAACAAAAAACTGACAATGCGAAACAGCATGCAGGCCTAACGCTCAAAAACAAAAAAAGCTGCGACCAGCGCAGCCTACAAAAAAAGAGCAAGCTGCCCGAATGCGGAAGTATCCCCGCATCACAGGCAGGCTGCAAGCTAAGCGCGCTGCAGCGCCTGGGGCTGGCCGGTGATGCGGTAGCCGGCACCACGCACGGTCTCCACCATCACATTGGCAGCGCCCAAGGCCTCGCGCAGACGCTTGACGTGGACGTCCACGGTGCGCTCCTCGATGAAGACATGGTCGCCCCAGACCTTGTCGAGCAGCTGCGAGCGCGAGTGCACACGCTCGGCATGCTTCATCAAAAAGTGCAGCAGCTTGAACTCGGTGGGGCCGAGCTTGAGCAGCTCACCCTGGAAGGTCACGCGGTGCGTGGCCGCGTCCAGCACCAGCTCGCCAATCGTCACACTGTCGTTGACCTGCTCGGGAATGCGGCGGCGCAGCACTGCACGGATGCGGGCCAGCAGCTCCTGCGTAGAAAAAGGCTTGGTGATGTAGTCATCGGCACCGGCATCGAGCCCGGCGATCTTGTCGGGCTCATCGCCGCGGGCGGTCAGCATGATGATGGGGATGCCCTTGACGCGGGCATCCGCACGCCATTTGCGCGCCAGCGAGAGGCCGCTTTGGCCAGGCAGCATCCAGTCCAGCAAGATCACATCGGGCAGCACCGCGTCCAACTCGCGCTGTGCAGCATCACCATCCTCTGCCCAGATCGGCAGGCAGCCGTTGTGTCGCAGGTTCACCGCGATCAGCTCGGCAATCGCGGGCTCGTCTTCGACAATGAGAACGCGTGGCAGTTTTTTCATAACTCAGACTCTACAAAACACTCGATTCGATTTCTTGCATGGTGGTGTGGCGCACATCGATACCCTTGACCAGGTAGATGATGAGCTCGGCAACATTCTTCGAGTGGTCACCGATGCGCTCGATGGCCTTGGCCAGGAACAGCAGGTCCAGGCTCGGCGAGATCTTGCGCGGATCTTCCATCATGTAGGTGATGAGCTTGCGCACAAAACCGTCGAACTCGGCATCGATCAGGTCGTCTTCCTTGAGGATCGACACGGCCGCCGTCGTGTCCAGGCGGGCAAAGGCGTCCAAGGTCTTGCGCAGCAGGCCCGAGGCGAGCTCGGCGGCCACACGCAGGTCCGAGGTCGGCAGCGAGCGGGCGGCGCCGCTGTCAATGATGGAGCCGACCATGCGGGCCATCTTGTGGGCTTCGTCACCCATGCGCTCCAGGTTGGCCGTGGCCTTGGAAAAAGCTATCAGCAAGCGCAGATCGCGGGCCGTGGGCTGGCGGCGCGCAATGATGGTCGAGAGTTCGTAGTCGATGTCCACTTCCAGCTGGTTGACGCGCTTTTCCTGCTCTTCAACGCGCTCGACGGCCTCGGTGCTGAACTGCGACAGCGCGTAGATGGCCTGCTGGATCTGGGACTCGACCAGGCCGCCCAACTCCATCACCCGAGAGGAGATGCTGTTGAGCTCGCTGTCGAACTGTGATGAGAGATGTTTTTCTGTCATATCAGGCTCTTTTCGTTGTAGTGGTTGGCGTGACCGCGCGGCTTAGCCGAAACGACCGGTGATGTAGTCTTCGGTCTCTTTGCGCTGGGGCTTGAAGAACATCTGTTCGGTGGCACCGAACTCCATCAGGCTGCCCAGGTACATGTAGGCGGTGAAATCGCTGCAGCGGGCGGCCTGCTGCATATTGTGGGTCACGATCACCACCGTGTAGTCGTCCTTCAGCTCAGCGATCAGCTCTTCGATCTTGGCCGTAGAGATGGGGTCCAGCGCCGAGCAAGGCTCATCGAGCAGCAGCACTTCGGGCTTGATCGCGATACCGCGGGCAATGCACAGACGCTGCTGCTGACCGCCGGACAGGCCCGAGCCGCTTTGGCCCAGCTTGTCCTTGACTTCGGTCCACAGCGCGGCCTTGCGCAGCGCCCATTCCACGCGCTCTTCCATGTCGCTCTTGCTCAGGTCCTCGAACAGCTTCACGCCAAAGGCGATGTTGTCGTAGATGGACATCGGGAACGGCGTGGGCTTTTGGAAGACCATGCCGACCTTGGCGCGAATCAGGGCCACATCCTGCTTGCTGGTCAGCAGGTTTTCACCATCCAGACCGATATGGCCTTCGGCGCGCTGCTCGGGGTAGAGCTCGTACATGCGGTTGAAGGTACGCAGCAAGGTGGACTTGCCGCAGCCCGACGGGCCGATGAAGGCGGTGACCTTGTTTTCCGGGATTTCCAGGTTGATGTTCTTGAGCGCGTGGAACTTGCCGTAGTAGAAGTTCAGGTCGCGCACCGAGATCTTGGAGTTCAGTGCATTGGCGTTAGCCGCATTGGTTTTTGTCAACATAGGGTTCACCTGTGAATACTTATTTTTGGCGCGCCATGCTGCGCGCAAGAATGTTCAGACCCAGCACCGCCAGCGTGATCAGGAAGACACCTGCCCAGGCCAGTTGCTGCCAGTTTTCATAAGGGCTCATCGCAAACTTGAAGATGGTGACCGGCAGGCTCGCCATCGGCTTGGACAAGTCGGTGTTCCAGAACTGGTTGTTCAGTGCGGTGAACAGCAGCGGAGCGGTTTCACCAGCGATACGGGCCACGGCCAGCAGCACACCGGTGATGACACCGGCACGGGCGGCACGCAAGGTCACCATGCTGATCACCTTCCACTTGGGCGTGCCCAGTGCGTAGGCCGCTTCACGCAGGCTCGATGGCACCAGGATCAGCATGTTCTCGGTGGTACGGATGACCACCGGAATCACGATCAGCGCCAGCGCGATGACACCGGCATAGCCCGAGAAGCTCTTGAAGCGGATCACGATCATCGAGTAGACGAACAGACCGATCACGATCGACGGAGCCGACAGCAGAATGTCGTTGACAAAGCGGGTCCCCGATGCGAGCCAGCCGGTCTTGTTGTACTCGGCCAGGTAGATACCGGCCATCACACCGATGGGCGTGCCCACGAAGGTGGCCAGGGTCACCATCACCAGCGAGCCCCAGATGGCGTTGGCGATACCGCCAATTTCATTGGGAGCCGGGGTCATCTGGGTGACCAGGGCCACGCTCAGACCGCCCACGCCCAGGCGCAGGGTTTCCCACAGAATCCAGATCAGCCAAAACACGCCAAAGGCCATGGCTGCGAGGGACAGGGCAATCGCGACTTGGTTGACGCGGTTGCGTGCACGGTACTTGGCAGCGCGCTGGCTGGCCAGATCGGATGCCTGGATCAAGCTTTCTCCGGTGGTCATGAACGGGCTCCTTCATTCTTTTGCAGGCGGCTCAGCATAAATTTGGAGCAGGCCAGGACGATGAACGTGATGAAAAACAGGGCCAGACCCAGGTAGATCAGCGATGCCTGGTGCAGACCTTCGCCGGCTTCGGCGAACTCATTGGCCAGTGCCGAGGTAATGCTGTTGGCCGCTTCAAAGATGGACAGCGAGTTGAGCTGGTTCATGTTACCGATCACGAAGGTGACGGCCATGGTCTCGCCCAGTGCGCGGCCCAGGCCCAGCATCACGCCACCGAAGACACCGGTCTTGGTGTAGGGCAGCACGACTTTCCACATCACTTCCCAGGTGGTGGAACCCAGGCCATAGGCCGATTCCTTGAGCAGCGCGGGGGTGACTTCGAACACATCACGCATCACCGATGCGATGAAGGGGATGACCATGATGGCCAGGATCACGCCGGCCGAGAAAATACCGATACCGACGGGTGGGCCGGAGAAGAAGGCTTCCATATAAGGAACGCCTTGAAACAGGTTCTGCAGCGGTTGCTGCACATAGGTGGCCAGCAAGGGGCCAAAGACCATCAAACCCCACATACCGTAGACGATGGATGGCACGGCAGCGAGCAGTTCCACGGCGGTACCCAGCGGGCGCTTGAGCCAGACGGGGGAGAGTTCGGTCAGGAACAGCGCAATGCCAAAGCTCACAGGCACGGCGATCAGCATCGCAATGAACGAGGTGGCCAAGGTGCCATAGATCATCACCAGGCCGCCGTAACGGTTCTGGACAGGATCCCACTCGCTGTTGAAGAAAAATCCGATGCCGTATTCACGGATGGCAGGCCAGGCGCCGACGATCAGCGAGCCCATGATGGCCAACAGCAGGGCCAGGGTCAGCACCGCAGCACCGCGCGCGAGGAACGCAAAAAAGCCGTCAGCGACGGAGTTGGAGAGCCAAGGCTTGCGCGTTGGCGGTTGGCTGGATTGCATCTGCGCTTTGCCGGCGGCAACCGTTTTGTTTTGAACAGGAAAGGATGTCGACACGTTTGATTCCATTCAGTGTGGAAAAGGGCCGCTACCCGAGCGGCCCATCATTTTTCGACTTACTTGGCGAACACAGCCTTGCCGCTGCCGTCCTTGATCTCGCCCCAGGACTTGTAGATGATGTCCTTGACGCTGGCTGGCATGGGCACGTAGTCCAGGCCGTCAGCAGTGCCGTCACCGGAGGTGTAAGCCCACTCGAAGAACTTCAGCGAGGTGGTGCCCTGGGCTGGCTTTTCCTGCAGCTTGCGCATCAGGATGAAGGTGGCCGAGGTGATGGGCCATGCATCCTTGCCAGGCTGGTTGTTCAGGATCTGGTAGAAGCTCTTGTTCCAGTCAGCACCGGCAGCAGCGGCCTTGAAGTTGGCGCTCTCTGGGCTGACAAAGTTGCCATCGGCGTTTTGCAGCTGGGCGAAGACCATCTTGTTTTGCTTGACGTAGGCGTATTCCACGTAGCCGATGGAGTTGGGCAGGCGGCCCACATAAGCGGCCACGCCTTCGTTGCCCTTGCCACCGGCACCGGTAGGCCAGTTCACGGCAGCGCCCTCACCCACTTTTTCCTTCCACTCGGTGTTGACCTTGGAGAGGTAGTTGGTGAAGCCGAAGGTCGTGCCCGAGCCGTCAGCGCGGCGCACGGGAGCGATGGTGGCGTCTGGCAGCGCCACGCCTGGGTTCAGCTTGGTGATCGCGGGGTCATTCCACTTGGTGATCTTGCCCAGGTAGATGTCGCCCAGCACTTGGCCGTTGAGCTTGAGTTGACCGGGGGTGATGCCCTTGATGTTGACCACGGGCACAATGCCGCCGATCACGGTGGGGAACTGCACCAGACCCTTTTGTGCCAGCTCTTCGTCCTTCAAAGGCATGTCGGAGGCACCGAAGTCCACGGTTTTGGCATCGATTTGCTTGATACCGGCGCTCGAACCCACCGATTGGTAGTTGATCTTGACGCCAGTGGCCTTGTTGTAGTCAGCAGCCCACTTGGAATACAGTGGAGCTGGGAAGCTTGCACCGGCACCGGTAGCCTCTTCGGCGTGCACCTGGGCAAACGCACCGGCGGCAACCAGACCAGCTACCAGCACTCGAATCGCGGACACTTTCATGAAAACTCCTGTTGGTGATGAAACGCAATGGAGTGAACTGTAAAAAATGTATATGACACTGGCATGACATTTTTCACCCAATTTGCCTCGTACGGGGGTCGATGTCACACAACAACAGCGCACAGGATTGTCATATTAGATTCACGCGAAAGACTTACTTTTAAAGTTTTGTCAGCATGCCGCTGTATAGCGGAGTCACCTAGAGAGTCAGGTGCTATGCTGCCTGCCTCGACTGCAGAACCGATAGATGACGACACTTATGCTTGATGGCACCTTGCTTGCCGCGGTGGATCTGGGATCCAATAGTTTCCGCCTGGAAGTTGGCCGCTATGCCGCTGGCCATATTGAACGCGTGCAATATTTCAAGGAGATGGTGCGCCAGGGCGCCGGCCTCGATGAGCAAGGCCTGCTGACGGCCGAGGCCATGCAGCGCGGCTGGGACTGCCTGGCCCGCTTTGCCGAGCGCCTGGAGGGCTTTCCTGCCGCCCATGTGCGCGCCGTAGCCACCCAGACCTTGCGCGAGGCGCGCAACAGCGATGTCTTCATCCAGCGCGCCAACCAGATTCTGGGCTACCCGATCAGCATCATCTCCGGGCCCGAAGAAGCGCGCCTGATCTACCAGGGCGCGGCCCACTCGCTGCCCCCGTCGGACGAGCGCCGCCTGGTGGTCGATATCGGCGGCCGCTCCACCGAGCTGATCCTGGGCCAGCGCTACAGCTCGCAGCGCGTGGCCTCCTTCCCCGTGGGCAGCGTGGCCTGGTCGCTGCGTTATTTCCCCCAGGGTGAATTCAGCAAATCGGCGCTGAAAACCGCCCAGATCGCCGCGCAGGCGGTGATGGAAGAAGCAGCCCACCATTTTGTGCCCGGCAGCTGGGACTGCGCCTATGGCACCTCGGGCACGGCCAACGCGATTGCCGATGTGCTGGCGCTGCACGGCGGCCAGCCCGACGTGGTGACGCGCGAGCAGCTGCACTGGCTCTGCGACCAATTGCTGGCTGCCGGCAATGCCAGCGAGCTGCGGCTTGAAGGCCTCAAGGAAGAGCGCCGCGCAGTGATTGGCGGCGGCGTGACCGTGCTGTGCGCAGTGTTTGATCTGCTGCAGATCCAGGAGCTGCGCATTGCCAGCGGCGCGCTGCGCCAAGGCCTGCTGCGCGACATGGTGCAGCACGAGGAATTCAGCGATATCCGCCACCGCACGATCGCCGCGCTCAAGGAGCGCTACCAGGTCGATCGCACGCAAGCGGGCCGCGTGCAGCGCACTGCCGCCACCTTGTACGAGCAGGCACGCCGCTATGCGGGAGCAACCGCGCCGGCCGAGCTGCAGTCGCCCATGCTCGACTGGGCCAGCCAGCTCCATGAGATCGGCTGCCTTATCTCGCACACCGACCACCACCACCACGGCGCCTATGTGCTGGGCCACAGCGATGTGCCCGGCTTTACCCAAACCGAGCTGTCCCACCTGGCAGCCCTGGTGCTGGCGCAGAGGGGCAAGCTGCGCAAGGTCGATGCCTTCTTGCAGGACCGCGATTTCGCGCTGGAGCTGCTGTGCCTGCGCCTCGCGACCCTGCTGTGCCATGCGCGCCGCGACCCGGCGCTCGACCAGATCTGCCTGCGCGACAAGACCGAAAAATGGTCGCTCAAGGTGGCCCCCGGCTGGGCCGAGCAGTTTCCGCAATCGGCCTACCTGCTGGGCGAAGAAGTGCTGGCCTGGCAGAAGACGCCCTACCCCTTCCAGTTCAAGCAGGCGCTGGGCATCACCGCCAAATAAGGCGCTACACACCCAGGCCGGTGACGGCCTGGGTGTTTTTTCTGCCGAGCCTTAAGCGCCCAGATTCACGGGCGCCACAGCGCCCTTGCCCGAGAACACGCCCGTCAGGTTGCCGATGAACTGCGTCAGGCTCGCCTGGGTGGCCTCTGGCGACCAGCCCGCCACATGGGGCGTGATGAGGATGTTGGGCAGGTCGATCAGCGGCTCGGGGCGATGCGGCTCGCTCTCATAGACATCGATGCCGGCGCCAGCAATGGTGCCGTCCTTCAAGGCCGCAGCCAGCGCCAGTGTGTCCACCACCGAGCCCCGCGCAATATTGATCAGGTAGCCGCTCGGGCCCAGCGCCTGCAGAACCTCGGCATTGACCAGGTGCT
This sequence comes from Comamonas sp. B-9, assembly GCF_000410635.1. Lineage (NCBI taxonomy): Bacteria > Pseudomonadati > Pseudomonadota > Betaproteobacteria > Burkholderiales > Comamonadaceae > Comamonas > Comamonas sp. B-9. Next base: position 39,237 of record NZ_KE148562.1, on the reverse strand, counting down.
TGGTGCCCGGGCCGCCCGGCGTGGCGCAGACCAGGATGTCGGCCCAGCTGGCCAGCGCATGCAGCGAATCGAAATAGCGGTGGCCCACCCCTGCCTTGGGCTGGCGGTTGTGGTAGCCCACCGGCATGTCAAAGCCCTCGGCACGCCTGGCGATCTTCAGGCCGATATGACCCAGGCCCAGAATGCCCAGCTTCTTGCCCGACACGCTGGGCGGATGGGCCAGGCTGTAGCGGTCGACACCGGCGCGGGCCTGCTGGTCCAGGGTGCGGAAATTGCGCATGGACGCCAGAATCAGGCCAAAGCTGTGGTCGGCCACGCTGGTGTCATTGGTGCCCGCCCCGGTCGCCAGCACAATGCCGCGCGCGCGCAGCGCATCCAGCGCCAAGCCTTCATAGCCCGCGCCCAAGGTGCAGGCCAGGCGCAGCTGCGGCATCTGGTCGATTTCTTCGGCCGTCAGGCCAATCGAGCCAATGGTCAACACGGCCTGCGCCTGGGCGCCGTGCGAGGCCACCGCGCTGGCGCGCAGCTCGGGGGTGGGTGCATACACCACCTCAGCATGCGCGCGGATCTGGTCGAGCAGTGGCTCGGCCATGGGGTTGAACACCAGCAAGGTAATCGGCGGTTGTGGGGATTGCGAGAGAGAGCTCACCATAGGTCCTTTGGATAGCAAAAAACACCGCTTGCAGCACAAGCAGTGTTTTGATTATGAGGACTTTCCACTAGGCCTATATGCATCCCATCTGTATGCCTACGTTGCCGCCTTGGAATGGACCCGAGAGGTGAACCGTCACTTGCGCCCGGCGTCCTTCGGAAGCGGATGCACAGCGCTTGCAAGCGGCTTGCGCCATCAACCCAGAAAGTGCTTGCGGTAGCGCGCAGGCAGGCGGTCGAGCTGCATCAGCATCGGCAAATCGGCGGTATTGAAGTCCGGATCCCAGGCTGGCGCACCGATCACCTCGGTGCCCACCCGCAGATAGCCCTTGATCAGCGCAGGCGGCTCCACATCGACCTGGTCGTTCAGCTGCTCCAGCGGCAGCGGCAGGTGGGGCACGACGCTGTATTCCTGGGAGATCTGGCCCTTAGCCAGCAGTTGGCGCCAGATGCTGGCAGCGGCATCACCACTGACAATCCCGTTGTGCCACATGGGGATGCTCGCGCAGCCCATCATCACATCGAGCTTGTTGCGCAGCATGAAGCTGGCCAGCGCGCCCCACAGCGCCATGATCACCCCGCCCTGGCGGTAGTCCGGATGCACGCAGCTGCGGCCGAGTTCCACCATGCGCGGGCGCAATGCATCAATGGCGCTCAGGTCAAACTCTCCGTCAGAATAGGTGCGGCCGGCGCGCAATGCCTGGGCGGGGGTCAGCAGGCGGTAGGTGCCGATCACCTGCTTGCTCTGGCCCTGGCGCACCAGCAGGTGCTCGCAGTAGTCATCAAAGCCGTCGACATCATGGCCTTCCAGGCTGGTTTGCAGCTGCGCGCCCATCTCGCCGGCAAAAATCTGGTGGCGCAGGCGCTGGGCTTCGCGCACCTCGTCGAGGTGGCAGGCCCAGGAGACCTCGATGTCCAGCGGGTTGGCCGCCGCGGCGGTTGCAGGCAGGGTCGCCTGCGGTTTCGGCGCCGAGGGCGTGACAATGGCGGTCTCGGATGCGCTGAAAAAGCTGTGTTTGTTGTGCATGGCAGAGCTCCTGTAGCGCCCTGCCGCCCTTGCATGGTGCCAGACCGCCGTGCGGCCCCGGCTGCTCGACGGGCTGGTACAGAGCGCTTTCAGTGTCCTGCCCGCAGATGACAGCGCCATGTGCAAAACATGACAGTTGCATGAAGGTGCACTCCTACAACAACTGCCTTCAAAACACTGCTTACACGCAGCTACACATCAGGACTGGCGGGCTACCTCGGCCAATTGCTCGGCACAGCGGCTGGCCTGGGCCGCATCAAAGGCCTCGACCATCACGCGCAGCAGCGGCTCGGTGCCGCTGGGCCGGATCAGCACCCGGCCCTGGCCGGCAAAGTCCTCAGTGATGCTGCGCTCGAGTTCAAACAGCCTGTTGTTGTTGCGCCAGTCCTGGCCCGGCTGCAGCCGCACATTGAGCAGCACCTGGGGGCACAGATCCACGCCATCGAGCTGCTCGGCCACGCTCTGGTTGCGGCTCACGCAGGCTTGCAGCACCTGCAGGGCGCTCACCAGGCCATCGCCGGTGGTGTGCTTGTCCAGCGCCAGCAGGTGGCCCGAGCTTTCTCCCCCCAGCACCCAGTTGCGGCGCTGCAGCTCTTCGAGCACATAACGGTCACCGACCTTGGCACGCACCAGCTCCACGCCCTGCTTTTGCAAGGCGGTTTCCACCGCCAGGTTGGTCATCAAGGTGCCCACGACACCTGGCAGCTTCTTGCCCCGGCGCAGGCGGTCCATGGCCATCAGGTAGAGCAACTCATCGCCGTTGTAGAGCCGGCCCTTGGCATCGACCAGTTGCAGCCGATCGGCATCGCCATCGAGCGCCACGCCCAGATCGGCGCCGTTGGAGCGCACCGAGCGCACCAGCGCATCGGGATGGGTGGCCCCCACATCCTGGTTGATGTTGAGGCCGTCCGGATTGCAGCCAATGGTGATGACCTCGGCGCCCAGCTCATGGAAGACCTTGGGCGCAATATGGTAGGCCGCGCCGTGGGCTGCATCGACCACGATCTTGAGGCCGCGCAAGGTCAGCCGGTGGTCAAAGGTGCTCTTGCAGAATTCGATATAGCGGCCTGCAGCATCATCGAGGCGGCGGGCCTTGCCCAGCGCTGCGGAGGGCACCCAGTCAAAGCCCTCCATCAGCGCCGCTTCCACCGACTCTTCCCAGCTGTCGGGCAGCTTGGCGCCCTCGGCGCTGAAGAACTTGATGCCGTTGTCGTCAAAGGGGTTGTGGCTGGCGCTGATGACCACACCCAGGCTGGCGCGCTGGGCGCGCGTGAGGTAGGCCACGCCCGGGGTCGGCAACGGGCCCAGCAGAACCACATCGACACCGGCCGAATTGAGTCCCGACTCCAGCGCGCTCTCAAGCATATAGCCCGAGATGCGCGTGTCCTTGCCGATCAGCACCGCCGGGCGCTCCTGCTCGCGGCGCAGCACCCGGCCCACGGCATGGCCCAGGCGCAGCACAAAGTCAGGGGTGATCGGTGGCTTGCCTACCGTGCCACGGATGCCATCGGTTCCAAAATACTGTCGTGCCATAGTGTTCTTGCTTGTTGGGGGCCTGAGAGAAAGTGAAAACGCGCCATCGGTGGTGTATGGCGCAGTAGCAGTGTAGCGCCTGACCAACGATGCCAGGCGCAAACCGCGTCAGCCTTGGGTATCCAAAGATTGCGGGGCGCGCATCGCCTGCAGCACGGCCAGCGCATCGCAGGTCTCGCGCACATCGTGCACGCGCACAATGGCCGCGCCATGCGCTACCGACAGCAGGGCCGCCGCAATGCTGGCGGGCATGCGCTCGGCCACCACCCGCCCTGTCACCTTGCCCAGCGAGCCCTTGCGCGACCAGCCCGCCAGCAGCGGGTAGCCGGCCGCAGCCAGCCGGGGCTGCTGCTGCAGCAGCGCAAAGTTCTGGCCCGGGCTTTTGCCAAAGCCAGTGCCGGCATCCCAGACGATGCGTTCGGTCTGCACACCCAGCGCCTCCAGGCTGCGGGAATGGGTCTGCAAAAAGTCCAGCACCTCGGCCGCCACGTCGCCCCGAGCGGCCATGTGCTCCTGGTGCATGGTCTGCGGATCGGCATGCATGTGCATCAGGCAGACGCCGCATTGCGGGTGGGCCGCCACCACCGCCTGCGCGCCTGGCTGGCGCAACGCCCAGATGTCGTTGATGATGTCCGCGCCCAGATCCAGCACCGCCTGCATCACCTCGGGCTTGTAGGTATCGACCGAGATCGGCACCTGCAAGGCCACCGCAGCCTTGACCACCGGCAGCACCCGGCGCAGCTCTTCGTCCAGCGGCACCGCAGGGCTGCCCGGGCGGGTGGACTCACCGCCAATGTCCAGGATATGCGCGCCATCGGCCAGCAGCTTTTCCGCATGGATCATCGCGGCCGAGACGCCCTCGTGGCTGCCGCCGTCCGAGAACGAGTCCGGCGTGACATTGACGATGCCCATCACTTGCGGCGCAGTCAGGTCAATACGAAAGCGGGTGGTTTGCCAGTGGCGCATCAGAGCTGTCCTTTAAAAATAAGAAAAGCGCTCGGGCAGAGCGCTTTTCGCCAGGGTCTGTCGTGATCAGACCGGGGTGTGTGCCGGCTCCGTCACCACGGTGGGGCTGCCGCCTGCGCCGCCGTCATTGCTGCTCGACGGTGGGTTGCGTGGCGTCCAGTCCTTGGGCGGGCGCGGTGCCTTGCCCGCCATGATGTCGTCCAGCTGCTCGGCATCGATGGTTTCCCACTCCAGCATGGCCTTGGCCATCGCATGCATCTTGTCGCTGTGCTCTTCGATCAGGCGGCGTGCCAGACCATATTGCTCATCGATGATGCGGCGCACTTCGGCGTCCACCTTCTGCATGGTCTCTTCGCTGATGTTGCTGGGCTTGCTCATCGAGCGGCCCAGGAAGGGCTCGCCTTCCTGCTCGGCGTAGACCATTGGGCCCAGCGCATCGGTCATGCCGTAGCGGGTCACCATGTCGCGCGCCAGCTGGGTCGCCTTGTTGAAGTCGTCCGATGCACCGGTGGTCATCTGGTTCATGAAGACTTCTTCGGCAATCCGGCCGCCAAACAGCATCGCGATACGGCTCAATGCCCATTCCTTGTCGTAACCGTAGCGGTCCTTCTCGGGCAGCGTGAAGGTCACGCCCAGCGCACGGCCGCGCGGCACGATGGTGACCTTGTGCACCGGATCGCACTTGGGCAGCAGCTTGCCGATCAGCGCATGGCCGGCTTCGTGGTAGGCGGTGTTCTTCAGCTCTTCGGGGTCCATCACCGCAGACTTGCGCTCTGGGCCCATAAAGATCTTATCCTTGGCCTTTTCGAAGTCCTGCATCTCCACGGTGCGTGCGTTACGGCGGGCAGCCATCAGCGCAGCTTCGTTGCAGAGGTTGGCCAGATCGGCACCGGACATGCCGGGCGTGCCACGGGCGATGATGTTGGGGTTCACATCCTGGCCCACCGGGATCTTGCGCATATGCACGTTCAGGATCTGTTCGCGGCCACGCACATCGGGCAGGGTCACGTAGACCTGGCGGTCAAAGCGGCCTGGGCGCAGCAAGGCGGCATCGAGAATGTCGGGGCGGTTGGTGGCAGCCACCACGATCACGCCCATATTGGTCTCGAAACCGTCCATCTCGACCAGCATCTGGTTCAGGGTCTGCTCGCGCTCGTCGTTGCCACCGCCCATGCCGGCGCCACGCTGGCGGCCGACGGCGTCGATTTCGTCGATGAAGATAATGCAAGGCGCATTCTTCTTGGCGTTCTCGAACATGTCGCGCACGCGGGCCGCGCCCACGCCGACAAACATTTCGACGAAGTCCGAACCCGAGATCGAGAAGAACGGCACCTTGGCTTCGCCGGCAATGGACTTGGCCAGCAAGGTCTTACCGGTACCGGGAGGGCCGACCAGCAGCAGACCACGGGGAATGCGGCCGCCGAGCTTTTGGAACTTGTTGGGGTCTTTGAGGAAGTCGACGACTTCCTTGACTTCTTCCTTGGCCTCGTCACAACCGGCCACATCGGCAAAGGTGACGCTGTTGTTGTTTTCGTCGAGCATGCGCGCCTTGGACTTGCCAAAGCTGAACGCACCGCCCTTGCCGCCGCCTTGCATCTGGCGCATGAAGTAGACCCAGACGCCGATCAGCAGCAGCATCGGGCCCCAGCTGATCAGCAGGCTCATCAGCAGCGAGCCTTCTTCGCGCTCCTTCACGTCAAACTTGACGTTGTTGTTGATCAGGTCGCCAATCAGGCCACGGTCCATATAGGTCGCCGTGGTCTGGAGCTTGCGATCGTCGCCCGTGGTCGCCGTGATCACCGTGCCGGCAGGGCTTTCCTGCAGGGTCGCAGTCTTGATGCGGCCATTGCGGACATCTTGCAAAAACTCGGAATACGGGATCTTGTTCGCGCTGGCGCCTGCACGGTTGTCCAATTGCTTGAACACGGTGAACAGCACCATGGCAATGACAAGCCATACGGCGATCTTAGAAAACCACTGATTGTTCAAGGGGGCTCCAGTAGTAGGAAATCGGGAAAGACACAGAATCTGTTATGTCAGATATGCACTATTTTAGGACTTTCAAGGGTCAATGCTTGCGCTTTCCCCTTGGTGGCACGCAGGATTGCTCAGTAAAGCCTATTGTCTCAGTGTTTCAGCGCCCTCTGTGCATGCCGCACTAAAGCAGGCAGTTTGCCAAGGGTGCTCAGCGCTGCGCCTCGGGCTTGAGGCGCATGCCGATCAAATAGGTTTCCGAGGATTTATCGCGCGAGGCCTTGGGTTTGTAAGGCTTGACCACCTGGAAGGTCTGCCTGAACAAATCCACCAGTTGCGAGTAACCACTGCCGTGGAACAGCTTGACCACCAAGGTGCCCTCGGGCTTCATGTGCTGGCAGGTAAAGTCCACGGCCAGCTCGATCAGATGCGAAATACGGGCGGCATCCACGTTCTCCACCCCTGACAGGTTGGGCGCCATGTCCGAGATCACCACATCGACGCGGCGCTTGGCCAAGGTTTTCTCCAGCTGGTCCAGCACTTCCTGCTCGCGGAAATCGCCCAGGATGAAGTCCACACCCTCGATGGGCTCCATCGGCAGCATGTCCAGCCCGATGATGGCACCATTGAGCTCCCCCACCGCAGCACCCTCGGGCGAGAGGCGGCGGCGCACGTACTGGCTCCAGGCGCCAGGCGTGGAGCCCAGATCGACCACCACATCGCCCGGCCGGATCAGCTTGAAATGCTCATCGATTTCCTTGAGCTTGTAGACCGCACGGGCGCGGTAGCCGTCTTTTTGCGCGGCCCGCACATAGGGGTCATTGATGTGCTGATTGAGCCAAGTCTTGTTGACCTTCTTGGTTTTAGTACTTACTTTCATGTTTTCTCCCCGGAGCCCCGATAATACGGGCTATGCCCCAAATACAACTCACTCCCGCCCAACGTCGCGAGCACCGCGCCGAAGCCCACCACCTCGACCCCGTGGTTCTGATTGGCGGTGACGGCTTGACCGAAGCCGTCGAAAAAGAGGTCGACCTGGCCCTGAATGCCCATGGCCTGATCAAAATCCGTGTTTTCTCCGATGACCGCGCCAACCGCGAGGCCATCTTCCTGAAGCTGACCGACTCGCTCAATGCAGCGCCTATCCAGCACATCGGCAAGCTGCTGGTCCTGTGGCGCCCGATGCCCGAGAAGGAAAAGCAACTCGACGAAGACCGCAAGGCCGGTCCGCGCGAAGTCAAGGTGCTCAAGTTCAGCAAGAACGTCTGGCAAAAGCCCGAAGTCAAGCAGATCCGCATCCTGGGTAACCAGCGCCTGACGGCCGGCGGCCAGGTCAAGCGCGCCAAGCCCAAGCAAAAGTCGATCAAAAAGCAGCAGGGCAGCTAGTGTGACCGATCGCCACATCCTTTGCATGAAATGGGGTACCAAATATGGCCCCGACTATGTCAATCGGCTGTACGCCATGGTTCGCCGCCATCTGAGTGGCGATTTTCGCTTTGTCTGCCTGACCGACGACACGCAAGGGATTCGCAGCGAAGTGGAATGCCACCCGATTCCGGACCTGAACATCCATCTGGCCCCCGGCCAGCGGGATGGCGCCTGGAAAAAGCTCACCACCTTCGAGCAGGACCTGTATGGTCTGCAAGGCCAGGCGCTGTTCCTGGACCTGGATGTGGTGATCGTCGGCAGCATCGATGAGTTCTTCACCCTGCCGGGTGAATTTCGCATCATCCATGACTACCCGCGTTTTTGGCGCTTTGGCGAGCGCATTGTCGGCAACTCCTCGGTCTACCGCTTCACCTTGGGCGCCCATGCCGATGTGCTGGCCAACTTCCGTGCCAACACCGAGCAGCTGCGCGCCCAGTACCGCAATGAGCAGGAGTACCTGTCGCATTTCCTGCACCAGCAGGGCAAGCTCGATTACTGGCCGGCTGCCTGGTGCCCGAGCTTCAAGTACTACTGCATCCCCACCTGGCCGAGCAACTACTGGAAGGAGCCGGTGCCGCCCGCCGATGCGCGCATCGTCATCTTCCACGGCGAGGTCAACCCGCCCGACGCGCTGCAAGGCCTGCGCAACAAGCGCTTCCACCATATCCAGCCAGCCCGCTGGATTGAAAAGGCCTGGGGCTGAGCCGCCCTGCGCATAAAAAACCAAAGGCGTTGATCCCTGCGATCAACGCCTTTTTTGTGGCCCGCAGCGGGCTTTGGGGCAGCAGATTTAGCGCTGGTCAGTTGCCACCAGCGCATGGCCCTGCATGCGCGTCAAGATCGCCAGCGGGCTTGCATCGGGGTTGTACTCTTTGCCAGGGGGCAGGAAGAAGGTCTGCTCCAGCATGTACTGGCCCGACATCACCGCATGCACCGCCTGGTCCGAAAAGCAGACCCAGCTGGAGCCGGCAGCAAAGGGCACGGTCTCCTGCGGCGCATTGCGCTGGTAATCCATGTCGCCCTTCATGCCATCGTGCAGCTGCAGCATCAGGTGGTCGTATTCGCTGCGAAGCGACTTGGTCACATGCAGCATCGCCAAGGCCTTGGCCTGCCAGGCCACATAGGGCTTGGCGCGTGGCAAGAACTTGCGCGCCACATCCTCGAAAGGCTCACCCACACGCCAGACCCGGGGCTGGCCATCGGGATTGACATTGCTGAACACGCGCAGGATGCGCTCGCCGTAGTTGGGCCGCGAGGGAAAGGCGTCGACATGCATGCGCTTGTCGTCGGCACGCCAGGACTGGGCACGGGTCTCGACCTGTGAGGGCCGGTAGCTCGTGGGCGCCATGCGCACCAGCGGCATGTAGTCGGGGAACAGACCGGCAATCAGCGCGGTGGCCTGCGCGCGAAAACGCGTGACCATGGCCGCCACGGCAGCCTGCGTGGCGGCATCACCGGCCACGCCCTTGATGCTGCCATCCACATTCAGGCTGATGTTGCGCGACTTGGGGTCGCGCACATCGGGGCGCAGCAGCGTCTTTTCCTGCTCGGAGAGCGCAAACGCGAGTTGGGGGAAATACAGCACCTTGCCCGATTCAACGGCGGCCGTCCATTCCGGACGGCCCGGTGTGTTGCGCCAGTCATTGGCGTCGATGGAAACGATGGGAGATTGCATGGCCCGCCCAGTGTAGCGCGGCGGCGGGCGATTGCCTTGGGCCAGATCAAGCCCGTGGTGCGGGTGCGGATGTCCGCCACAGCACAAGGGCCGCGCACAGCCACTGCAGCGCATACAGCAAGGTGCCCAGGCCGTGCCAGAGCTTGAGGTTCTCGCGCTGCACGATCTTGGGCGAGATGCCGTACTGCACGACCAGCGCCATCAGCATGCCGGCCAGCACAAAGCCCAGTGCCGCGCGCGCCCAGGGCTCAATGGTGTTGCTGGCCTTGTCCTTGGCCAGCACCAGCAGCACCAGGCCGCAGGCCAGCGACACCCAGGTCTGCGCTGCAAACAGCTTGGCGGCCATGAAGCCCGCCATCGATGCCTGCGGCAGGTTGGCAAACAGCATCGGCACGGCCATGAAGCCGATGGCCGACAGGCTGCCCCACCACAGGGCGGCTGCGAAAACGGGCAGACGGTTTTTCATCGCGGGCTCGGTGCGCAGTGGCCGATCGCTTTAGAGGTAGCGCACGGCCACGACTTCGTAGCGGCGCTCGCCACCGGGGGCCTGCACAACGGCGGTGTCGCCCTCTTCCTTGCCGATCAGCGCGCGGGCAATCGGGCTGGAGACATTGATCAGGCCCTGCTTGAGGTCGGCCTCGTCCTCGCCGACGATCTGGTAGGTCACCGGATCGCCGCTGTCCTCATCGGCCAGGTCCACGGTCGCGCCAAACACCACCTTGCCGCCCGCGTCGAGCTGCGAGGGGTCGATGATCTGGGCGGCCGACAGCTTGGCCTCCACTTCCTGGATACGGCCTTCGATAAAGCCTTGGCGGTCTTTGGCCGCATCGTATTCGGCATTTTCGCTCAGATCGCCATGCGAGCGAGCTTCCGCAATGGCCGCGATGACGCCGGGACGATCCACGGTCTTGAGGCGTTGCAGCTCTTCTTTGAGCTTTTCTGCACCGCGCTTGGTAATGGGGATAGTGGCCATCTCGGTCTCCACAAACAGTCGCGATGCCAGCGCTGTGGCTGGCATCTGATAGACATCATCCGCCTGCTATGCGGCGGGGGTTCAAAAGCAAACCGCCGCGCTGGGGAGCGCGGCGGTTGCGAGGCAGTCTCTATTATGCCGATTTTTGAGCCTTGCAACAAAAATCGGCCAACGGCGATGCGATCAGTGCTGCAAGCTGGCGTGCAGCTCCTGCACCGAGTACACCTCCAGGTCATCCATGTTGCGCAGGCCTTCGACAGCGGCCTCGGCACCAAAGATGGTCGTGAAGGTGGTCACGCGGGCCAGCAAAGCGCTGGTGCGGATCGCACGCGAGTCAGCAATGGCGTTGCGGCGCTCTTCCACGGTGTTGATGACCATCGCAATTTCATTGTTCTTGATCATGTCCACGATGTGGGGGCGGCCCTCGGTCACCTTGTTGACCGTTTGCACCTCGATACCGGCATCGGCAATCGCAGCCGCAGTGCCACGGGTGGCACAGAGCTGGAAGCCCATGCTCGCCAGCTCCTTGGCAATCTGCACGGCGCGTGGCTTGTCGGCGTTCTTCACGGTCAGGAACACCTTGCCCGAGCGGGGCAGCTTGGTGCCTGCACCCAGCTGGCTCTTGACATAGGCTTCGCCAAAGGTCTTGCCCACACCCATCACCTCACCGGTGGACTTCATCTCGGGGCCGAGGATGGTGTCCACACCGGGGAACTTGACGAAGGGGAACACGGCTTCCTTGACGCTGAAGTACGGTGGCGTCACTTCCTGGGTGATGCCCTGCTCTTCGAGCGTGTCGCCCACCATGCAGCGCGCGGCCACCTTGGCCAGCTGGATGCCGGTGGCCTTGGAGACAAAAGGCACGGTACGCGATGCACGAGGATTCACTTCCAGCACATAGATGATGTCCTTGCCGTCGCGCTCCTGGATCGCGAACTGCACATTCATCAGGCCCACCACGTTCAGGCCTTCGGCCATGGCTGCGGTCTGGCGCTTGATCTCGTCGACCGTCGCCTTGCTCAGGTAGTAAGGGGGCAGCGAGCAGGCCGAGTCACCGGAGTGCACGCCCGCTTGCTCGATGTGCTCCATCACGCCGCCGATGAACACCTTGCCGGTGCGGTCACGCACGCAGTCCACATCGCACTCGATGGCGTTGGACAGGAAGTGGTCCAGCAGCACGGGCGAGTCGTTGGAGACCTTGACCGCTTCACGCATGTAGCGCTCCAGATCACGCTCTTCGTGCACGATCTCCATCGCGCGGCCGCCCAGCACGTAGCTGGGACGCACCACCAGCGGGTAGCCCAGCTCGCGGGCGTGCTCCATCGCCTGCGCCTCGGTACGCGCGGTGGCGTTGGGCGGTTGGCGCAGGTTCAGCGTCTGCAGCATCTGCTGGAAACGCTCACGGTCTTCGGCCGCGTCGATCATGTCCGGCGTGGTGCCGACGATCGGCACACCGGCCTCTTCCAGCGCCAGCGCCAGCTTCAACGGGGTCTGGCCACCGTACTGCACGATCACGCCCACCGGCTTTTCAACGGCCACGATTTCCAGCACGTCTTCCAGAGTCACCGGCTCGAAGTACAGGCGGTCCGAGGTGTCGTAGTCGGTCGAGACGGTTTCGGGGTTGCAGTTGACCATGATGGTTTCATAACCATCTTCGCGCATCGCCAGCGCCGCGTGCACGCAGCAGTAGTCGAACTCGATACCCTGGCCAATGCGGTTGGGGCCGCCGCCGAGCACCATGATTTTTTTCTTGTCGCTGGGCTGGGCTTCGCACTCTTCGTCGTAGGTCGAGTACATATAGGCCGTGTTGGTCGAGAACTCGGCCGCGCAGGTATCGACGCGCTTGAACACGGGGCGCACATTCAGCGCATGGCGCGCTTCGCGCACGGCCTTGTCGCTCGTGTGCAGCAGCTTGGCCAGGCGGCGGTCCGAAAAGCCCTTTTGCTTGAGGCTGCGCAGATCATCGGCCGACAGTGCGGCCAGCGCCTTGTCATCGCCCTGGGCTTCGGTGTGCTTGTCCAGTGCCAGTTCCAGCTTGACGATCTCTTCGATCTGCACCAGGAACCACTTGTCGATCTTGGTGATGTTGTGCACTTCATCGAGCGACCAGCCGGCGGCGAAGGCATCGCCCACATACCAGATGCGGTCGGGACCGGGCTCGCCCAGTTCCTTTTCCAGAATCTCGCGGTCCTGGGTCTTTTCGTTCATGCCGTCCACGCCCACTTCCAGGCCGCGCAGCGCTTTCTGGAACGACTCCTGGAAGGTACGACCCATGGCCATCACTTCACCCACGGACTTCATCTGCGTGGTCAGGCGGTTGTCGGCCGTCGGGAACTTCTCGAAGGCGAAACGCGGGATCTTGGTGACCACGTAGTCGATGGTCGGCTCGAACGACGCGGGGGTCTTGCCACCGGTGATGTCGTTCTTCAACTCGTCCAAGGTGAAGCCCACGGCCAGCTTGGCGGCGATCTTGGCAATCGGGAAACCCGTGGCCTTGGAGGCCAGTGCCGACGAACGCGAGACGCGCGGGTTCATCTCGATGACGACCATGCGGCCGTCCTTGGGGTTGATCGAGAACTGCACATTGGAGCCACCGGTGTCCACACCGATCTCGCGCAGCACGGCCAGCGAGGCATTGCGCAGGATCTGGTATTCCTTGTCGGTCAGGGTCTGGGCAGGGGCCACGGTGATCGAGTCACCGGTGTGCACGCCCATCGGGTCCAGGTTCTCGATCGAGCAGACGATGATGCAGTTGTCGGCGGTGTCGCGCACCACTTCCATCTCGTACTCTTTCCAGCCCAGCAGAGACTCTTCGATCAGCAGCTCGTTGGTGGGCGATGCCTCCAGACCGCGCTTGCAGATGACTTCGAACTCTTCGGGGTTGTAGGCAATGCCGCCGCCGGTGCCGCCCAGGGTGAAGCTGGGGCGGATCACGGTGGGGAAGCCCACCTGGCGCTGCACATCCCAGGCCTCTTCCATGCTGTGCGCAATGCCCGAGCGGGCCGAACCCAGCCCGATCTTGGTCATCGCGTCCTTGAACTTGAGACGGTCTTCGGCCTTGTCGATGGCTTCGGGCTTGGCGCCGATCAGCTCGACCTTGTACTTGTCGAGCACGCCGTTCTTCCACAGGTCCAGCGCGCAGTTCAGCGCGGTCTGGCCACCCATGGTCGGCAGGATGGCATCGGGACGCTCCTTGGCGATGATCTTCTCGACCGTCTGCCAGGTGATGGGCTCGATATAGGTGACATCGGCTGTGGCCGGGTCGGTCATGATCGTCGCAGGGTTGCTGTTGATCAGGATGACCTTGTAGCCCTCCTCGCGCAGCGCCTTGCAGGCTTGCACGCCGGAGTAGTCGAATTCGCAGGCCTGGCCGATGATGATCGGGCCAGCGCCAATGATGAGAATGCTTTTGAGATCGGTGCGTTTAGACATGAGGCTCGCCTTGCAGTCGCGCGCGCTGGATGGCTGTCCTGGTAGGCAGCCGCCCAGCGCTGGGTTTATACGCGGTCGGTATCTAATTTGTTCAAAATGGCCAGGACACGGGCCTCGGGCAGGCTCTTTTGCATCAGCTGCAGCAGGCCATCCCCTTGCACCATGGGGCGCAGAACCTGCGCCTCGGCTTCGTAGAACTTGGCGTCCCACTCGGCCATCACCTGGTCGAATTCCTCGTCCGTCATGGTCTTGCACTTGGACACGATGGTCACCAGCGGCAAGGCCTTGTTGTCGAGGAACGATTTCTTGTAGGGCTTTTGCTGCCAGCGCGCCATGAACCATTCCTTGTGCTCGGCAGGCAAGGTCATGATGCGTTTGCTGATCGCTTTCTCTAAGGTGGCGACAGGAAAAGAAAACAGTTTCACGGCAGCAGATTCCTTGGGTTCATCGTGTGCAGGTTCGGGCGCGGGCAACAGGCGCCTGGCATCAGGCCTTCTTGTGCTCGCGCATCAGGTTCACAAAACGGTCGAACAGGTACGACACGTCATGCGGGCCTGGCGAGGCTTCGGGGTGGCCCTGGAAGCAGAAGGCCGGGCGGTCGGTGCGTTCCATGCCCTGCAAGGTGCCATCGAACAGGCTCACATGCGTGGCACGGGTGTTGGCCGGCAGGGTGTCCAGGTCCACGGCAAAGCCATGGTTCTGGCTGGTGATGCAGACGCGGCCCGAGTCCAGATCCTTGACCGGATGGTTGGCACCGTGGTGGCTGTTTTGCATCTTGAAGGTCTTGGCACCGCAGGCCAGCGCCATGATCTGGTGGCCCAGGCAGATACCAAAGGTCGGCACGCCACTGTCCATGATGGTGCGCGCAGCGTCGATCGCGTAGTCGCAGGGCTCCGGGTCGCCAGGGCCGTTGGACAGGAAGACGCCATCGGGCTGGTACTTGAGCACTTCGGCCGCAGGCGTCTGGGCGGGCACCACCGTCACGCGGCAGCCGCGCTCGGCCAGCATGCGCAGGATGTTCTTCTTGACGCCGTAGTCATAGGCGACCACGTGGAAGGCATGGTCCTGCAGCTTGCCGTAGCCGGGCGTGCCATCGGCGCGCGCCAGTTGCCACTCGGTCTGCACCCATTCGTAGGACTGCGAGACGCTGACCACCTTGGCCAGGTCCAGACCCTTCATGCTGGGCGCGGCCTGGGCGGCGGCGATGGCTTCGTCGATGCGCGCCTGCGAGACCTGCTCGCCAGCAGCCAGACCGACGATGGCGCCGTTTTGCGCACCCTTGTCGCGCAGCAGGCGGGTGAGCTTGCGGGTATCGATGTTGGCGATGGAGACCGTCTTGCTGCGGACCAGGTATTCCGACAAGGTTTCCGTGCTTCGGAAATTGCTGGCCAGCAGGGGCAGATTCTTGATGATCAGGCCAGCAGCAAAGACTTTGTCGGACTCAATATCTTCCGCATTGATCCCGTAGTTGCCGATGTGCGGATACGTGAGTGTCACGATCTGCTGGCAGTAGCTGGGGTCGGTGAGGATTTCCTGGTAACCGGTCATCGCGGTGTTGAACACCACTTCGCCGGTCGTGGTGCCTTGCGCACCGATTGAGTTGCCAATAAAGACCGTGCCGTCTGCGAGCGCCAGGATGGCGGGAGGAAACGCGCTCTGTTGAGACAAAAACACTGGGTTCTCCGGATGGTTACGGGTCGCCCGGAGTCTGTGGTGTCCCTGAGGATCACCGCGAAGACTGTGCTTATGAGAGATTGCTTTGAGTGCAGCCGGGCGACGTGATTACTTGAAAGCCACCCATTGTAGCGTGCAAGCTGCAATCTGAGTGGAGGCAGGGGATGATTTGAGGGTCAAATCGCTAAAAATTACACACTCTGCGCAGAAGCGCACCAACGCAGAGCGTAGTTACAACAGCAAAATTACGCAATGCGCATACTCGTTATTACTGGCGGAGCCTACCCCAGTGCCCGCTGCAGCCGCATCAATCGGCGCGCGCTGCCGCACTGGCATGCAGGCAAATGGCCGCTGCCGCGCCCACATTGAGCGACTCCTCACCGCCAGGCTGGGTGATGCGGATGTGCTGCTGGGCCGCAGCCTGCAAGGGCTCGGACACACCCTGCCCCTCATGGCCCATGACCCAGGTGCAAGGCCAGGGCAAGGCGGCGCGGTGCAGCCAGTCACCCTGGTGCGAGCTGGTGACCAGCAGCGGCTGCTGCAAGGCCAGCACATCGTCCTGCGAGGCATTCTCGACCAGGTGCAGCGCAAAATGCGCACCCATGCCGGCGCGCAGCACCTTGCCGCTCCACAGCGCAGCCGATCCCTTGAGCGCAATCACCTGGCCAAAACCAAAAGCCGAGGCACTGCGCAAGATGGAGCCCACATTGCCGGCATCCTGCACACGGTCAAGCACCACCGCCGGCACGCCGGGCTGGATACCCGCCTGCTGCGTGGGCAGGTCCATCAAAAAGCCGAAGGGCGCCGGTGACGGCAGCGGGCTGAGGCTGGCGAACAAGGCCGTGTCGATGACGATGTTGCGGGCGGCTGCACGGGCATAGACGTTCTCGGGCGACTGCCAGAATTTCTCGGAGAACACGGCCACTGCCGGCTTGACGCCACGCGTCAGCGCTGCGCGGCAGAGGTGGTCGCCCTCGATCCAGTAGCGCCCCTGCTTGCGGTAGGCCGCACCCTCTTCCATCAAACGGCGCAAATCCTTGACCAAGGCATTGTCACGCGACTGGATAAAAACGGGAGGATGCGCAGCAGGGGACACAGATGATTCCTTTGCGCAGGCTTGGCGCCTGCAAACAGCGAGGGCGGAGGTTTAGGCGCCCGTCTTGACCAAGGCCATCGCCTGGGCCACCGGAGAGAACGAGCGCCGGTGCTCAGGGCAGGCACCAAAGCTCTGCAGCGCCGCCAGGTGAACGGCGGTGCCATAGCCCTTGTGCGCGGCAAAACCGTACTGCGGGTAGAGCCGGTCGATGTCCTGGCACCAGCGGTCCCGGTGCACCTTGGCCAGGATCGATGCCGCCGAGATGGCCTGCACCAGCGCATCGCCTTTGACGATGGCCTCGGCCGGCATCTCCAGGCGCGGAATGCGGTTGCCATCGACCAGCACGCGCACGGGCTTGAGGCGCAGGCCATTGACCGCACGCTGCATGGCCAGCATCGTGGCTTGCAGGATATTGAGGCCATCGACCTCTTCGACGGAGGCCTGTGCAATCGAGCAGCACAGTGCCTTGCCGCAGATCTCGTCATAGAGGCGCTCGCGGGCGCGCGCCGTGAGCTTCTTCGAATCGGCCAGCCCGGCAATGGGCGAGCGCTCATCCAGAATGACCGCTGCCGCCACCACCGGGCCCGCCAAGGGGCCCCGCCCTGCCTCATCCACACCCGCAACCAAGCCCGGCGGATGCCAAGGCAAGGAGGCCTGGTCAGGCAGAGAGAATTTTTTGGATGGCATCGGCAGCAAGCTTTGGGGTATCCCTGCGCAGTTCCAGGTGCAGGTCATGAAAACGCTGCTCCAACTGGGCCAGGCGTGCTGGATCAAGGCGTGGCGCGTCCAACCATTGCGCCACTGCCTCGGCCAAGGCCTCGGGCGTCGCCGCCTCTTGCAGGAGCTCGGGCACGACAAAGTCTTGGCACAGGATATTGGGCAGGCCCACCCAGGGCTGCAGCTGCTTGCGGCGCATCAAGCGCCAGCTGATGGCATGCATGTGGTAGCTGATGACCATGGGCCGCTTGAACAGCGCCGCCTCCAAGGTGGCGGTACCGCTGGCGATCAAGGTGCAGTCACAGGCCTCCAGCGCCAGATGCGACTGGCCATCCAGTACCCGGATGCGCTCCAATATCCCGCATTCAGCAGCCAGCGCATCAATGCGTGCGCGCAAAGCCGGAACGGCAGGGACGACGATTGTAAGCGAAGGTCGCGCCTGCAAAAGGCGCGCGGCGGCCAGAAAGAATGGCTTGGCGATGTAGCTGACTTCCGAGGCGCGGCTACCCGGCAGCACGGCCAGCACTTCGCCCTCCAGCGGCAAGCCCAGCTGCTGGCGTGCCGCTGCACGGTTGGGCTGCAGCGGGATCACATTGGCCAGCGGATGGCCCACATAGGTGCCGGCAATGCCGTGCTGGGCCAGCAACGCGGGCTCAAACGGGAAAATGCACAGCACATGGTCGGCCGAGCGGCGGATCTTCTCCACCCGCTCTGGGCGCCAGGCCCAGATCGAAGGGCAGACAAAATGCACCGTCTTGATGCCCTGGGCACGCAGGCGCTCTTCGACACCCAAGTTGAAATCGGGCGCATCGACGCCGACAAACAGCCGGGGCGGCTGCGCCGTCAAACGCTTCACCAGTTGCTTGCGGATGCGCAAAATACCCCAGATGCGCCGGACCAGCTCGGCGCTGTAGCCATGCACGGCCAGGCGCTCGCTGGGCCACCAGGCCTCAAAGCCGGCCTGGGCCATGCGCGGCCCGCCAATGCCAGCCGAGCGCAGGCCGGGGAAATCCGCAGCCAGGCCCTGCAGCACCAGGCCAGCGAGCAGGTCGCCCGAGGTCTCGCCGGCCACCATGGCCAAAAACATCTCTTGCTGCGGGTCCATGACGGCAGGCACAGCCATCAGCGCACGATGCCGCGCTTGGATTGCTGCAGAAAGTCGAGCATCAGCTGCACATCGGCCTGGGCTTCGGCCTCGCAGCTGCCCTGCAGGTTGTCCAGCGCTTCAACAGCCGCCTGCAAGGTCAAGCCGCTGCGGTACAGCAGCCGGTAGGCCTGCTTGATGACCGCCAGGCGCTCGGCACTGAAACCGCGCCGGCGCAGGCCTTCCAGGTTGAGACCACGCACCGCCAGTGGGTGGCCGTCGACCATGCAGAACGGTGGTACATCCTGGCTGATATGGCTGGCAAAACCGGCCATCACATGGGCACCCACCTTGGTGAACTGGTGCACGCCCGACAGACCACCAATGATGGCCCAGTCGGCCACATGTACATGACCGGCCAAGGT
The DNA here is from genome assembly GCF_000410635.1 of Comamonas sp. B-9. Taxonomy (NCBI): domain Bacteria; kingdom Pseudomonadati; phylum Pseudomonadota; class Betaproteobacteria; order Burkholderiales; family Comamonadaceae; genus Comamonas; species Comamonas sp. B-9. The sequence goes on along the minus strand of NZ_KE148562.1, from coordinate 20,582 downwards.
GGCATTGTTGGCCAGGATGGTCTGGTTGCCGACCTGGCAGTCATGGGCAATATGCACATAGGCCATGATCCAGTTGTCGTCGCCGACACGGGTTACGCCGCCATCCTGGGCGGTGCCGGTGTTGAAGGTGCAGAACTCGCGAATGGTGTTGCGGTCACCAATCTCCAGCCGAGTCGGCTCGCCTGCGTATTTCTTGTCCTGCGGCACGCCGCCCAGAGCAGCATGCGAATGGATCACATTGGATTCACCGATCGTGGTGATACCCTCGATCACGCAGTGCGTCCCCACCTTGGTGTGGGCGCCAATGCAAACCTGGGGGCCAATAACTGCGTACGGCCCAACTGACACCGTGGGGTGCAACTGGGCCGCAGGGTCAACGATCGCCGTGGGGTGGATGGGACTGACCGCCGTCATCTACCGTTATTCCACGTGGCGCATGGTGCACATCAGCTGTGCTTCTGCGGCGACTTCGCCTTCCACGCTGGCCACGGCATTGAACTTCCAGATACCGCCGCGCACGCGGTCAATGGTGATCTCCAGCACCAGCTGGTCTCCCGGCACCACCGGGCGCTTGAAGCGCGCCGAGTCGATACCGACAAAGTAGTAGATATTGTTTTCATCGGGCACCTGGCCCATGGCATCAAAGGCCAGCAGGCCAGCGGCCTGCGCCAAGGCTTCCAGGATCAGCACACCAGGCATCACAGGGCGGCCCGGGAAGTGACCGGTAAAGAACGGCTCATTGAAGGTGACGTTCTTGATCGCCTTGATGCGGGTGTTGCGCTCAAGCTCTTGCACGCGATCCACCAGCAAGAAGGGGTAGCGGTGAGGCAGCTGCTTGAGAATTGCTTGAATATCCATCATTGTGAACTCGGCTTAGCCGTTTTTCTGAGTTTGCTCCAAGGCCTTGATTCGGTCCCTCAACGCATGGAGATGTTTTAGGGTAGCGGCGTTCTTTTCCCAGCTGCCATTGTCGTCGATAGGAAAGAAGCCGGTGTACTGACCGGGCTGCCTGATCGAGCGACTGACCACGGTGGCCGCCGAAATATGTACATTGTCGGCGATTTCCAGGTGGCCAAGAATCATTCCAGCCCCTCCAATCGTGCAATGGCGTCCGATTTTGGCGCTTCCGGCGATGCCGACGCAGCCGGCCATGGCCGAATGCTCACCAATCTCGACGTTATGGCCGATCTGCACCTGGTTGTCGATCTTCACGCCATTGGCAATGATCGTGTCGCGCAGCGCTCCGCGATCAATGCAGGTGTTCGAGCCGATCTCGACATCATCGCCGATCTGCACACCACCCAGTTGCTCAATCTTGATCCAGCGCCCGCCCTCATTGGCAAAGCCAAAGCCGTCGCCGCCGATGACCGCACCGGGCTGCACCAGCACACGCTCGCCCAGCACGCAGTCGGCCCCGACGGTCACGCGCGAGGTCAGCACCGAATCGGCACCGATGACGGCACCGCTGGCGACATGGCACAGCGGCCCAATGGACGCAGAAGGGTGCACGATGGCACCCTCTTCCACCACCGCAGAGGGGTGGATACCGGCGGGCACCGGGCGTATCGCATGGTGCTTGCGCCACAGCTGCGTCAGCCGCGCAAAGTAGAGGTAGGGGTTGTCCACCACCAGGAAGGCGCCGCCACGCTGGCGCGCCTGCTCCTGCATCTGCGCACTGACGGCGATGCAGCCGGCCTTAGAGGCCAGCATCTGGGCCTGCAGCTTGGGGTTGCTGAGAAAACTGAAGTCCTGCGGACCGGCATCTTCGAGCGAGGCAATCGCCTGGATCTCCATCGCTGGATCTCCTTGCCGAAGCGCCCCTCCCAGGACCTCAATGATCTGAACTAGCTGCAGGCTCACGCGTACCTCTGTCTTACTTGGCAGGGGCAGAAGCGTTCAGGGCCTTCAGAACCTTTTCGGTGATGTCGAACTTGGGGTTGATGTAGACCGCTTCTTGCAGCACCACATCGTACTTTTCCTGCTCGGCCACTTGCTTGACGACCTTGTTGGCACGCTCGAGCACCTGGGACAGCTCTTCGCTCTTGCGGGCGCTGAGGTCTTCCTGGAATTCGCGGCGCTTGCGCTGGAATTCACGGTCCTGGTCCACCAGCTGGCGCTGGCGCGTCACGCGCTGGCTCTCGGACAGCGTTGGCGCGTCACGCTCAAACTTTTCGCCAGCGGTCTTCAGGGCATTACCCTGGTCCAGCAGGTCTTTTTCACGCTTGGAGAACTCGGCCTCCAGCTTGGTTTGCGCAGCCTTGGCGGCGTTGGCTTCGCGGAAGATGCGATCTGTATTGACAAAACCTGCCTTGAACTCTTGGGCCTGCGCTGCAGCGCCAAAGGACAGCGCTGCTGCCAATACCAGCAATGGGAAAGAACGAGATACGGTTTTCATTAGAAAGATGTTCCGATTTGGAATTGCAATTTCTGGATTTTATCGCCTGTGAATTTGCGAAATGGCTGAGCATACGCCAAACGCAGCGGTCCCAGTGGGGAAATCCAGCTCAACCCGATACCTGCAGACGCACGCATTTCATTCAGTTTCAAATCCTGCTCGTCACCCCAGACATTGCCCGCGTCCACAAAGGCAAACCAGCGGAAGGTACGATCGTTGCCGGTGCCGGGCATCGGGCCAATGAACTCGGCGTTCAAGGTGACCTTCTTGGAGCCGCCCAGCGTCGCGCCGGTCACGTCACGGGGACCGAGGGTGTTTTGCTCAAAGCCGCGCACCGAGCCCAGACCACCGGAGAAGTAGTTCTTGAACACGGGGAAGACCTTGCCGCCCATGCCCTTGCCCCAGCCGGCCTCGCCGTTCAGCGCAATGGTGTAGCGCTTGTTCAGTGGCAGGTACTGCTGGATCTGGTAGTTGCCCTTCAGATAGCGGGCATCACCAAACAGCGACCATTCGGAGTTCAGCTTCTGGAAGCGGCCCGAATTGGGCGCCAATGCGCTGTCACGGCTGTCACGCGACCAACCCAGGGTCAGCGGGAAGTTCAGGCTGGTGTCGCCGTAGCGGGTGGCGTAATCCAGGTAGGCCGCCGGCATGTTGGTGCCCAGCTTGATGCGGGTGTTTTCCAAGCCGCCGCCGACATAGATGGTGTCGAGCTCGCTGAACGGAATACCAAAGCGCACGCTGGCACCGGTGGTCACGATCTGGTAGTTGCCGCCCTGCTCGTCATAAGGACGGTCGGTACGGTAGTACATGTCGTAGGTACGCGAGATACCGTCCGGCGTGAAGTACGGGTCGGTCGTGCTCACCACCAGGGTGCGGTGGTACTTGCTGGTGTTGACGTCGATACCCAGGTAGTTGCCCGAGCCAAAGACGTTTTCCTGCTTGATACCAAAGGTCAGCGAGACCTTTTCAGCGCTGGAGTAACCGGCACCCAGCTGCAGCGAGCCGGTGGGCTTTTCCTGCACAGTGACATTGACGTCAACCTGGTCGGGCGCGCCGGGTACCTCTTGCGTGTCGATCGCGACATCGTTGAAGAAGCCCAGGCGGTCGACGCGATCGCGCGAGAGCTTGATCTTGTCCGAGTCGTACCAGGACGCCTCGTACTGACGCACTTCGCGGCGCACCACTTCATCACGCGTGCGGTTGTTGCCAGCGACGTTCACGCGGCGCACATAGGCGCGGCGCGATGGCTCGGCCTTGAGCACCAGCTCAACGCGGTTGTTCTCGCGGTCGATCTCGGGCACCGCTTCCACGCGCGAGAACGCATAGCCAAAGCTGCCGAAGTGGTCGGTAAAGCGCTTGGTGGTCTCGGTCACGCGGTCGGCGTTGTAGGGCTCACCGGGCTTGATCGAGATCAGCGACTTGAACTCGTCCTCGCGCTCCAGGTAGTTGCCCTCGAGCTTGACGCCCGAGACCACGTACTTGGGGCCTTCATGGATCTGCAGGTTGATCGAGATGCGCTCCTTGTCCGGCGAGATCGACACTTCGGTCGACTCGATGCGGAACTCCAGGTAGCCACGCGAGAGGTAGTAGGACTTGAGCGTCTCCAGGTCGGCATTGAACTTGGAGCTGGAGTAGCGGTCGCTCTTGGTGTACCAGCTGAGCCAGCCGCCGGTGTCCTGGTCGAACAGGTCGGTCAAGGTCGATTCCTTGAAGTCCTTGTTCCCGCTGATGTGGATTTCCTTGATCTTGGCCGCATCGCCTTCGGTGACGGTGAAGGTCAGGTTCACGCGGTTGCGCTCGATAGGCGTGACCGTGGTCACCACCTCTGCCGCATACAGGCTCTTGTTGATGTACTGGCGCTTGAGCTCTTGCTCGGCGCGGTCGGTCAGGGCCTTGTCGTAAGGACGGCCTTCGGTCAGGCCCACATCCCGCATGGCCTTTTTCATCGCGTCCTTGTCGAACTCCTTGGTGCCCAGGAAGTCGACGTTGGCAATGGTGGGGCGCTCTTCCACCACCACGACCAGCACATTGCCATTGGCTTCCAGGCGCACGTCCTTGAACAGGCCCAGCGCGAACAAGGAGCGAATGGCTGCCGATCCCTTTTCGTCGTTGTAGTCATCGCCCACATGCAAAGGCATGGACGCGAAGATGGTGCCCGGCTCTACGCGCTGCAGGCCTTCTACACGGATGTCCTGGATAGTGAATGGGTCCAAAGCCCACGACAGCTTGGCAAGCAGCATCAACGCAGCTGCAGCCGTGGTCTTGCGAAGAAGCGAAGAAGGGATGGAATATGTCATTTGTGATAGCAACCAGAGCCGCTCATTATGCAGCAGGGGCAAGAAAGTCAGCCCAAGAGCCGAGACAAATCGTTAAAGAACGCAATGCACATCATGAGCAGCAAAACGGCTATACCGCCTTTTTGCAAGCGCTCCATCCATTGCAGGGTGGGTGGCTTGCCAGTGACAGCCTCCCAAAGATAATACATCAGGTGACCGCCATCGAGCACCGGCAGCGGCAGCAGATTGAGCACGCCCAGACTGACGCTGATCAGGGCCAAAAAGGCCAGGTATTGGGTGAGGCCGACCTCGGCAGATTTACCCGCGTATTCGGCAATCGTCAGCGGCCCGCTGATGTTCTGCAGCGAGGCCTGGCCGATGACCATCTTGGCCATCATCTTGACCGTCAGCGCCGAGACTTCCCAGGTCTTTTGCGCACCCCGGGCAAGGCCTTCCCAGGGGCCATAGCGCACATCCACCATCGCAGGCGGCGCGCCGATGAAGGCGCCCAGGCGGCCGATCTTGCTGCCCTTGTCCTCGCTCTGCGCGAGCTGCACCGGCACATGCAGCTGCGCGCCGTTGCGCGACCCCAGCCAGTCCTGCAAGGCAGGCACGCCCTGCTCGCCCGATGCGCGAATCATGCGGCGCAGCTCGCCGCCATCGCCCACGCGCTGGCCATCGATGGACAGCACCTTGTCGCCCTTGCGCAGCGCCGACTGGGCCGCTGCACTGCCCGCCTCAAAGTCGCCCAGCACGGCATCAGTCCAGGGATGGGTCAACCCAATTTTTTCGACCAGCTTGGCATCGGCCTCGCGGGCATCGATGCTTGACAGCGGCAAGCGGTAGCTGCGCTCAGCTGCGCCAGCACCCGGGCGGGCGCTCAGCACCACATCCTTGCCACCCAGTGCAGCCTGCGCCACAAACCAGCGCAGGTCGTCAAGCGAACGCACCGCTTCTGGCTCCGCATCGGGGAAACCCATGGACACAATTTCTTCACCGCCTTGCATGCCCGCCTGGGCCAGCATGCTGGCAGCCGGTGGCGTGCCGACAATGGCCGCGGGCTCGCGCACACCCACCCAGTTCACACAGGCGTAGAGCAGCACGGCCAGCAGCAGATTTGCCAGCGGGCCTGCGGCCACGATGGCCGCGCGCGAGCGCAGCGGCTGCACATTGAAGGCCAGATGGCGCTCATGCGCGGCAACCGGCGCCTCACGCTCATCGAGCATGCGCACATAGCCGCCCAGCGGAATGGCGCTGATGACGAATTCGGTGTCTGCGCCTTTTTTCTTCCAGCGCAGCAGGGGGCGGCCGAACCCCAGCGAGAAACGCAGCACTTTCACGCCGCAAGCCACGGCCACGCGGTAGTGGCCATATTCGTGCACGGCGATCAAAACGGCCAGCGCAACGACAAATGCAACAACGGTCAACATTGCTCAAGCCCTTGCTATGAAAAACGCGATTCTACTGAGCCGGACAATAGCCCTGTCAAACGGCCAGCTCCGAAATAAGGCCTTCGGCATAGGCACGCACCTCGGCATCGAGCGCCAGCAGCGCATCGATGCTGTCCGGCGCCTGCGGCTGCACGCCTTCGAGTGCCTGCGCATTGACCTGGTAGATCTGGTCAAAGCGCATACGACCGTCCAGAAAAGCGGCGACCGCCACTTCGTTGGCAGCATTGAGCACCGTGGTCGTGCCATGGGGCGCACGCAGCGCCTGCCAGGACAGGTGCAGGCCAGGAAAGCGGGTTGCATCGGCCTCTTCAAAGGTCAGCGCCGATAGCTTGACGAAATCCAGTGGCGCCGCGCCACTGGCCACGCGCTCGGGCCAGGCCAGGCCACAGGCGATCGGCACGCGCATATCGGGCGTCCCCAGCTGGGCCAGCACCGAGGCATCGCAGAACTGCACCATCGAATGCACGATCTGCTGCGGATGGATCACCACCTTGATCTGCTCGGGCTGCAGGTTGAACAGCCAGCGCGCCTCGATCACCTCCAGCGCCTTGTTCATCATCGTCGCCGAGTCGATCGAGATCTTGCGGCCCATCGCAAAGTTGGGGTGGTTGCCCGCCTGCTGCGGCGTCACATCGCGCAGGCTCGATGGCTCACGGGTGCGGAACGGACCGCCCGAGGCCGTCAGGATGATGTGGTCCACGCGCTGGGGCCAGACCGCAGGGTCTTCGGGCAGGCACTGGAAGATGGCCGAATGCTCGCTGTCGATGGGCAGCAAGGTCGCGCCGCCGTCGGCCACCGCATCCATGAAGAGCTGGCCACCGACGACCAGGGCTTCCTTGTTGGCCAGCATCAAGCGCTTGCCGGCCTTGGCCGCTGCCATCGCAGGGCGCAGGCCGGCGGCGCCCACAATGGCCGCCATCACCGCATGCACATCGCTGTGGGAGGCCACCATCTCCAGCGCCGCCTCGCCTTCGAGCACTTCGACCCGGCTGCCTGCCGCTTGCAGGCCTGCGCGCAATTGGGCGGCAGCCGCAGCGCCGGTCATCACCGCATAGCGCGGCTGGAACTGCAGGCACTGCGCGAGCATCAGGTCCACGCGCGAATGCGCGCTCAGCGCAAAAACGCGGTAGAGGTCAGGGTGGCGCGCCACCACATCGAGCGTATTGGTTCCGATCGAGCCCGTCGATCCGAGCACGGTAACTTGCATGGTCATCGCGAGGTTCACTTATCCAAAAATTGCAGCAGCATCAGCGCCAGCGGCACCGTCGGCAAGATGGCATCGATACGGTCGAGCACACCACCATGGCCGGGCAGCAGATGGCTGCTGTCCTTCATGCCGGCGCTGCGCTTGACGAGGGACTCCACCAGGTCGCCGGCCACGCTCATGCCGGCCAGAAACACGCAGGACAGCACCATCAGCCAGGGCGAAAAATCCCAGAGCCGGCTGTAGAAGCTGGGCACCTGCGCGCCAAAATGGCGGTCCGCCCAGCTCCACACCAAGGCCATCAGCAGCACGCCCAGCGCGCCGCCCCATACGCCTTCCCAGCTTTTGCCTGGGCTGATGGCCGGCGCGAGCTTGTTCTTGGTAAAACGCAGACCGAACTGGCGGCCTGCAAAATAAGCGCCAATGTCGCCCATCCACACCAGGGCAAAGACCGACAGCAGAAAATTCACACCCATCCACTTGGCCTGTGCAATCGCCAGCCAGGCCACCCACAGCGCCAGCACACCCACGACCAGGCGCAGCGCACGCGGAATGGGCGCCCAGCCAGGCACGCCACCCTTGAGCAAGAAGGCGGCCAGCAGCACCCAGGCGGCACCAGCCACCAGCCACACAGCGGGAAGCGCCGCCTGCGTCCAGCCCATGGCCCAGGCAGCGCCGCACAGCAGCAACGCGACAGCCCCCAGGCCGTACGCGGCCATGCCTTGCAGGCCATTGAGGCGCCCCCACTCCCAGGCCGCGGCGACCACGGCCAACAGCATCAACGCAGCAAAGGGAACCGGATTGCCCGCGACGATGGCGGGCACCAGAATCAGCAGGAGAACAATGGCCGTGATGATGCGTTGTTTGAGCAAATGGATCTCCTGAAAAAAGAAAACTGATGCCTACAGCGGCAGGCATCAGCGGGCAGGGGCACTACGAGGGGGACTGGACCAGTTGCTCGGACGTCTTGCCAAAGCGGCGTTCGCGCCGCTGGAATTCGGCCACCGCCTCGTCCAGGGCCTGTTCGTCAAAATCAGGCCACCACTTGTCACTGAAATACAGCTCCGAATAGGCCGATTGCCACAGCAGAAAATTGCTGATGCGCATCTCGCCACCGGTTCGGATCAGCAGATCGGGGTCGGGCACATGGGCCAGGGCCATGGCATCGTTGAGGGCCACTTCGGTAATGGCCTGGCCCGCAGCGGCCAGCTTGGCTGCCGCCTGGGCAATATCCCAGCGGCCGCCGTAGTTGAAGCAGACGTTGAGCACCATGCGGTCGTTGTGGGCCGTGACCTGTTCGGCTTGCGCCAGACCCGCCTGCACCTTGGCAGACAGGGAGGCGCGGTCACCGACAAAGAACAAACGGATGCCGTCACGGGCCAGCGATGGCACTTCCTTGGCCAGTGCGCCGGCCAGCAGGTTCATCAGGCCATCGACCTCGTCGGTCGGCCGGTTCCAGTTCTCGGAAGAAAAGGCAAACACGGTGAGCACCTTGACGCCGCGCTCGGCACAGGCCTTGGCGCAGCGGCGCAGCGAGTCCACCCCTTGCTTGTGGCCTGCCAGGCGTGGCAGAAAACGGCGTTTGGCCCACCGGCCATTGCCATCCATCACGATGGCAATGTGGTGCGGTATTGCAGCAGCAGTCATGCGCGGAAAAACAGATCCAGACCTGGATCAGACCGCCATGATGTCTTTTTCTTTCTCGACCACCAGCTGGTCGATCAGCTGGATGTGCTTGTCGGTGATCTTCTGCACCTCGGCTTCCGAGCGCTTTTGGTCGTCTTCCGATGCTTCCTTGTCCTTGACCAGCTTCTTGACGCCTTCATTGGCATCGCGGCGCAGGTTGCGGATGGCGATCTTGGCGTTCTCGCCTTCGGCCTTGACCAGCTTGGTCATTTCCTTGCGGCGCTCTTCGCTCATGGGCGGCATCGGCACGCGGATCAGGTCGCCCATCGAGGCCGGGTTCAGGCCCAGGTCGCTTTCGCGGATGGCCTTTTCGACCTTGGCCGCCATGGCCTTTTCCCAAGGCGTCACGCTGATGGTGCGGCTGTCGATCAAGGCGACATTGGCCACTTGCGACAGCGGCATCATCGAGCCGTAGTAATCAACCTGGATGGTGTCCAGCAGCGCGGGATTGGCGCGGCCGGTGCGGATCTTGGTCAGGTTGTTTTTGAACGCGGCAATCGATTGGTCCATCTTGCCTTCGAGATTCTTCTTGATTTCTGCGACTGTCATTGTCAACTCCTAACTACCACATTCTGCTCTTGCACACGCCAGCCGCCCATCAGGCGTAGACCAGCGTGCCCTCTTCTTCGCCCATCACCACGCGCTTGAGCGCGCCACTCTTGACGATGGAGAATACACGGATGGGCAGCTTCTGATCACGGCACAGGGCGAAGGCCGTCGCATCCATGATGCCCAGGTTGCGGCTCATCGCCTCATCAAAACTCAGCTTGGTGTAGAGCGTGGCATTGGGATCCTTCATTGGATCGGCCGTGTAGACACCGTCGACCTTGGTGGCCTTGAGCACCAATTCTGCGCCAATTTCAGCACCGCGCAGCGCCGCTGCGGTATCGGTGGTGAAGAAGGGGTTGCCCGTACCTGCAGCAAACACCACGACCTTGCCCTCTTCGAGGTACTGCAGCGCCTTGGGACGCACATAGGGCTCGACCACCTGCTCAATCGCAATCGCCGACATCACGCGCGCGGTCAGGCCTTGCTTGTCCATCGCATCGGCCAGCGCCAGCGCATTCATCACCGTGGCCAACATGCCCATGTAATCGGCAGTGGCACGGTCCATACCGACCGAGCCGCCGGCCACGCCGCGGAAAATATTGCCGCCACCGATCACGACAGCGACCTGCACGCCCAGCCGAGTCACCTCGGCAATCTCCTCGACCATCCGCACAATGGTTGCGCGGTTGATGCCAAAAGCATCATCCCCCATCAGAGCTTCACCGGAGAGTTTGAGAAGAATGCGCTTGTGGGCAGGGCGTTGGGACATGGTGGAGAGCTCCAGGTGTGGGGGATGGGTGAAAAAACGATAGGTGAAACAAAGGGGCCGTAGCCCCTTTGTCAGGATGATTACTGGCCCTTGGCGGCCGCAACCTGCGCGGCGACCTCGGCAGCGAAGTCATCCACCTTCTTCTCAATGCCCTCACCCACCACGTAGAGCGTGAAGCTCTTGATCGAGGTGTTGGCGGCCTTGAGCATTTGCTCAACGGTTTGCTTGCCGTCAGCGGCCTTCACGAAGACCTGGTTGAACAGCGAGACTTCCTTGAGGTACTTCTGCACAGCGCCGTCCACCATCTTGGCAGCGATGTCAGCGGGCTTGCCCGACTCTTCAGCCTTGGCTGCAGCGACGGTGCGTTCCTTCTCGATCAGCTCGGCAGGCACGTCAGCGCTGGTCAGCGCCACGGGCTTCATCGCAGCCACGTGCATGGCCACGTCCTTGGCAGCTTGCGCGTCGCCTTCGAACTCGACCACCACACCGATGCGGGTGCCGTGCAGGTACAGCGCCAGGTTGCTGCCTTCGAAGCGCTTGAAGCGGCGGAACGACATGTTCTCACCGATCTTGCCGACCAGGCCCTTGCGCACGTCTTCCAGGGTGGGGCCAAAGCCGTCTTGCTCGTAAGCCAGTGCGCTCAAGGCTGCCACGTCGGCAGGGTTCTTTTCGGACACCAGCTTGGCCGCTGCATTGGCCAGAGCGATGAAGCTGTCGTTCTTGGAGACGAAGTCGGTTTCGCTGTTGACTTCGATGATCGCGCCATTGTTGCCTTCAACCACAGCGGCGATCACGCCTTCAGCGGCAATACGCGATGCTGCCTTGCCGGCCTTGGTGCCCAGCTTGACGCGCAGCAGCTCTTCAGCCTTGGCCATGTCGCCATCAGCCTCGGTCAGAGCCTTCTTGCATTCCATCATGGGCGCGTCGGTCTTAGCGCGCAGTTCTGCCACCATGCTTGCGGTAATTGCCATTTTTCTCTCTCCGTATTCAGTTCAGTTGGGGTGATTGTGGAAACGTAGGTAAAAAAAACGGGGCTAATCTGGAGCCCCGCTTTTCATTCGCGGCCCAATGGGCAGCCCTGTGGATTAAGCAGCGGTGTTTTCCACTTCCACAAACTCGTCGCCTTCTTCGCCGGAAGCAGCCTTGACCACATCGTTCACGGCGTTGGCACGGCCTTCCAGGATCGCGTCGGCGATACCGCGAGCATACAGCTCCACAGCCTTGGCCGAGTCATCGTTACCAGGGATCACGTAGTCGATACCTTCTGGGTTGTGGTTGGTGTCAACCACGCCGATCAGAGGAATGCCCAGCTTCTTGGCTTCAGCGATGGCAATCTTGTGGTAGCCCACGTCGATCACGAAAATGGCGTCGGGCAGTGCGTTCATGTCTTGAATGCCGCCGATGTCCTTTTCCAGCTTTTCCAGCTCACGAGCAAACATCAGTTGCTCTTTCTTGCTCATAGCTTCCAGGCCGGCTTCTTGCTGAGCCTTCATGTCCTTCAGACGCTTGATCGAGGTCTTGACGGTCTTGAAGTTGGTCAGCATGCCGCCCAACCAGCGTTGGTCGACGTAAGGCACGCCAGCACGTTGTGCTTCGGTGGCCAGGATTTCGCGCGCTTGGCGCTTGGTGCCCACCATCAAGATGGTGCCACGGTTGGCCGACAGCTGCTTGATGAACTTTTGTGCGTCCTGGAACAGAGGCAGGGTCTTTTCCAGGTTGATGATGTGAATCTTGTTGCGGCTACCGAAAATGTACTGGCCCATCTTGGGGTTCCAGAAACGGGTTTGGTGGCCAAAGTGGACGCCGGCTTCCAGCATCTCGCGCATCGTAACGGACATATATCTTCTCCGAAGGTTAGGTCTAAAATTCTGCCCAACTATCACGGCAGCCGTGCTTGTGCACCGCATGCCGCAACACCTTAGGTAGGCAGGTTTGCGATTTCGTTTTGAACCGATGTGGCAAGCCACACTCGGCAAAACCCTAGGATTCTAACATAGTCCGGCATGGGTCGCGAAGAAGTCGCGCCAACCCCACCTTGACGATTGCTTGCGTTTTTTGAACCACAGTGGCGCGCCTTACCACGGCGAGCGCAAAAAACTAGGCACAATCTGGCACTCGAACGCACGGCTTTTGCAAATGCTTGCACCGGCCGTGCCCCACTCTATGAACGGCCCCCTGTTTTTGTTGTTATGAAGATTGCGATCGTTGGAGCAGGCATTGCAGGCATTGCAACGGCCTTCGAGCTGATGGAGGCCGGCAACGAGGTCAGTGTTTTCGAGCAGCACCGCGCTGCTGGCGAAGAAGCCAGCTTTGCCCCCTCAGGCCTGATGTGGCCCTGCGCGATCAATCCCTGGGGCGCCACCGCCTTCCAGCAGGCCTTGCAGCTGGGCATGTCGCGCCCGGCCTTTGCCGAACTGCAGGTCCAGGGCAGCGTGCTCTCCTCTGCCCGCCGCTGGGCGCGCCGCCAGCAAGGCGTCGCCAAGAAGCTGCGCGACAGCGAAATCCTGCCTGCGCTGCAGTCGCTCGAGCTGCTGGCGATGCAGCGCATGCAGCATGTGCAGGAAATGCTCGAGATCAACGGCCAGTTCAGCCAGGGCCTGCTGCTGCCGCTGCGCAAGGAGCCCAGCGCCGCTGCACTGTATGAACTCACCCGGCGCCTGTCGGCCGCGCATATTGATTACCAGCGCTGCGACGAAGCCCAGACCCGCGCCATCGAGCCCGGCCTGGCCACCGAGATCCAGATTGCCGGCGCCCTGCACCTGCCCGAGGCCTGGTCCGGCAATGGGCGGCTGTTCTCGCAAGGGCTGCTGCAGGCGCTGCAAACGCATGGGCTGCAGCTGCACACCCAGCAGGCCGTCAGCGGCATCCAGAGCGCAGGCCAGGGCCTGCGCCTGCAACTGGCCAGTGGCACGCAGGATTTTGATGCGGTGGTGCTCTGCGCCGGTGCCCACACCAACCAGCTGCTGCGCCCGCACCATGTGCAGCTGCCCAGCGCCCCTATCTATAGCTATAGCGCCAGCATCCAGATCAGCGAAGAGTCGCTGGCGCCACGCCGCGCAGTCATCGATCTGGAAAATAACATGATTCTGACGCGCCAGGGCTCGCGCCTGCGCATCAGCGGCGGCGCCGAGCTGGGCTACCCCGACAGCCCCGAGCGCAGCAATGACGCCCGCCACGCACTTATCAGCGTGCTGCTCGAGTGGT